>NZ_JBPCCH010000013.1:0-111190 GCF_050971805.1 Robertmurraya mesotrionivorans
TCCGGCTCAATACCGAAGTCATCTGTTGGCAGCTTAAGTCTCTTTATTAAACTGTCCATTTTATGGGGTATAGTTCAAAAATCACTGTCCGTCTAAACAATATCTTTATAATTAGCTATAGTTTTTTCTGCTGAAAGAGCTTCTTTTAATCGTTCATCATAGTATGTATAAATTATTTTATCTTGATTGCTCATCTTATAATGTGTAATCAAGAAATTGATTCTAGAAATAACCTCAATAAAATTCAAAGGTTTTGCTGAAGTTATATGGTTACCCTCTTGGAGCAAACTAACTTCAAAAAAATTCATTGAACTGCTTTTTGTAAAGTCTTTTATTAAGATTTCCAAGGGAACACCTCCAGTTTTAACCCTTTACACATTAACATAAAATGGAATTAAAAGTTGGAATGCTTATTCCATAAAACTCTTAGCTTAAGTAGTTTCCCTCACAATTTGGATGTAACCTGAGCTTTTAGCTTAATAATAAACTGCTGTTTCCACAGCTAGCCTCATTCTCAAACTCTTATTTTATCTTTTTCGGTTCAATCTTTAAATGATAGCCCATCTTCCTTCAATGCAATCCTAAGTTTAGGTAAGGATGCTGGTCCCATACCGTGAAGTTGCAAAATCTCTTTTTCGCTATAGGTTGAGAGTTGTTGCAAAGTAGTTATTTCCTTGTGTTCCAATGCTCGTCTGGCTGGTGCACTTAGGAGTGAAAGAAATCCGCTGTTTGGTTTGCGTTCTTGCTCACAGATTGGGCACGTAGGACAATCGCTACTTTTATAATAATGGTGTCCATGGTCGCAAGTTTTTGATTTTTTTGAAGTCGTCATTTTACATCTCCTTTTCGGAAGGATATTCTGATTTTCTATATCTAGTAGAGCCTTCTTCAGCTAACCAGCTCCGTCGAATAAGAAAAAGTGGTCAATAATGGACAACTTCTTCTCTTACACATTTACTTTATAGTTTAACGCTAACTAAACTCAAGTACTTCTACCATACACGAATGGATGATGTTCGATAGTGTTTCCTTAATCGGATTTAGTCTTCCCATAATCCCATAAATTTTAATTTGTCCCATACTCAGCTCACCTTTCTCTTCTCAACTAAACTCGGTTAATACTCTAATATTCTACAAGGAGATTTGTAAATCCTTTTCCATAAACCTGCACCTATTGTTCAAGAAGGAAATATAGATTTTTAGTCGTTAGCAAAAGTCAGATGCTATCACCTTTTCTATTTAATAGATATTTATGTTGATTAATATTAGAAATATTATTGTAATAAAAATGCCATGGCCGTAATCGAATTAACACCTCCCTGTTCTTTTTCTCAGAAAAATATATGTTACGATAATTTAAAATTAGTAACCAAAGAACATGGAGGGTAATAAATGCTTAAAAAAATTATTTCAGGTGTAGCAGTTACTGTACTCTCAGTATCAATAAGTGCAAATGTACAAGCTGCAACGATTACTGTACAGAAAGGAGATACCCTTTGGAATCTTTCACGAGCAAATAATACAACTGTAGAAAATATTAAAACGTTGAATGATCTCACTTCTGACCTTATTCACCCTGGGGATGTCCTAACCATTTCTCAACATAAAAATTATACCATTAAACAAGGTGACACTTTATGGGACATAGCCTTAGAACATCATGTAACAGTTTCACAAATTAAAGAATGGAACCAATTACATACTGATCTTATTCATCCTGGTTTAAGCCTATTAATCTATGAAGATATTAATACTACTAAGACGGCTATAACTGAAAATTCAATGATGCCTGAAGCACAAGAGTCAAAGGAAATTATAGTGGAAGCTACTGCCTATACAGCTTCATGTGAGGGATGTTCCGGAATTACCTCTACTGGAATTAATCTAAAAGAAAACCCAAGTGCAAAAATCATTTCAGTTGACCCTACAATTATTCCACTTGGTAGTAAAGTTTATGTGGAGGGATACGGTGAAGCTATCGCCGGAGATACCGGCGGGGCCATAAAAGGAAATAGAATCGATGTCTTTATTCCTTCTCAGCAGGATGCAATCAATTTTGGAGTTAAACAATTAAAGGTAACCATTTTAAACTAGAAATCAAATAATCCTCATCCGGAATAAAGATGAGGATTATTTTATATTAAACAGATATCCTTCTTCCTAGTTATGTCTTTCACTATCGTAAAAAAGTAAGCGTCGAGCTAATCTCATATAAATGATTTTGGTCTGCCCATAGAATGAAGTAATTATAGAAGGTGTCTCCGATTTGGATTGGTTCTGGATATCGGACAATCAGTGCTGCTTGCCCTCTCATTTCAGGGGATTGATCTTCTGACGGAAATATATAGCAAGCCTCCTGAGTTTGTATGTTTGTCTGTAGGATAAGTGGTTTGGTACCGTACGGGAGTAGTTGGTGAAAGGCTTCATTTTGGCAGACGGTGTGGATGGGTTCATCTGAAGATATTGCTGCTACTTGAAAAAATCCATCAGGACCTTCATATCTATCATCACTTACCTGCTTCCAGTGTGCCGGATACTGAAATTGGATGTTAAAGCTATCACTTGTAAATGTCTTTTTTAAAGATGAAATGGGAACAGGTGACCATTGTAACGAGGTGATTTGTCCTCCCTCCACAATCTTAATCGGAACGGGATGGCGTAAATCTAGCACCCACATTTCCCTCCCTATTCCTTCTCCATTACACCCCGAAAGATAAGCTAATTTTGGTGATTCTGGCGACCAAGTAACAGGAGTTGCGTAGCAAGAGGATATAGCTACCGTCCGGTCATTTTCTCCTTTCCTACTTGTGGTTCGAATCAATGAGAAATAGCCTACATCTTCAAAGGCTGTCGCACTATAAGCAATCGTCGAGGAATCTGGTGACCATACCGGATAATAATTTTTTGCAAGCGGGCCTCCCTTCACCTCGAAAATCTGTCCACTTGTAAGTTCGATCGTATGAATAATAGAAATACTTGCACCTGGACTTGTGTATAAGACATATAAACCATTCGGGGATAAGCGAACATTGTTCAATCTTCCTCCCGTGTTTTCAGTAATTTGCTGTTTATCTGTACCATCTGTAGCAATGCGATAAAGCTGACTAAAACCCTTTTCATCAGGAGCTTGATAAAGGAGTTCTCGCCCATTTGGAAACCACTGAACATCCGTCGCATTTACTGCTTCTATTCGTTGAACCTGATGGGTAGACACTCGATATAAGATGATTTGATTATTCTTTACATAAGCAACCCTTTGACTGTCTGGGGACCAATCTAAAAAGATCCCTTCTCCTTCAGTGAACTGGTCAATCCTAGAGGTGCTCCCGTCCCCTGCATCAAGGATGAACAAGACACCATTTCTTCCTACAAAGGCAATCTTGGTACTATCTGGTGACCAAAATGGAGTAGTATATGATTCTCCCAATCCATTAGTGAGCTGGACATTTTGCCCGTTTCTAAGATTATAAACCCAAAGGTCGTAGCTACCTCCCCGATTGGAGGTATACGCAATCATACCAAGATCCCCAGGTGGGGCATACGGAATTCTTAATCGCATTCCTGGAGAAAGATTGTAGTTTGGAAGCTGGTTTACTTGTCTAATCAGCTCATAGTTACTTTGTCCCCTTGTGGTGACGTTGTATCTGTTTGCTATCTGAAATAAGGTATCTCCAGGCTGAACGACATAGAATGGATTCCCTGGAGGTACCTTTAGTAGTTGCCCCACTTGTATTGTATATGGCGGCTGAAGCTGATTTGTCTGAATAATAACAGATTGTGGCACACCCAATGTTTGAGCTATGTTAAAAACGGTATCACCTGATTTTACCCGAACTCTATCCACTCCTGGTGGCACCGACAGTTGCTGACCAACATAAATCGTATAGGGTGGCTGTATATTATTAGCGGCAGCAAGAGACTCATAGGAAAGCTTCCATCGACTTGCAATTTGAAAAAGTGTATCCCCAGGGCGGACCGTGTAAAAAAGTTGCATAAACACTCCTCCATTAAACTAATGCTTTATCTGCCTATATGCTATTCATGAATACACGTAAAGATTCATTTAATATAGATAGAAGAAGATTGTATAAAAAAGAACCCAGGAATTCCTGAGTTCTATGACCCTTATAAACTAGCTACTTCTTCCTTCACAACAAGTACCTTTTTCTCCCACACTCTGCTTCTCCATCTAAAATACATCACAATTCCTCTTAGCCACTCATCGACAATAAAGGCAACCCAGACTCCATAAAGTCCCCATCCGAAGTGAATTCCAAGCACATATGCTACTGGTACACCAATTACCCACATCGAGATAACTCCCATTTTTACTGAGAAGGTAGCGTCACCTGTTGCACGCAGAGCATTCACTACTAAAAGGTTAAACGTTCTTCCTGGTTCAAGGATTAAACAAAGCAGCAACAATTGACTACCAATATAAATGATTTCATTGTTATCTGTAAAAATGCTCATTAATGGTACTCTAAACAATGCAACAAGGATTGCGATAAGTATCGTGATAATAAAACTTGACTTTAAGCTCTTTAGGAGTTGACGATAGGCTCCATCGAAGTCCCCCGCACCAACACGATAACCGATTAAGATTTGGGTTCCTTGTCCCATGGCCAATCCGAACAACAAAATAAACGTCATTATGTTCCAAGTGTAGACTCGAGTCGTTAAGGCAGCTGCTCCCATTAATGCAGTAATCGCGGTGATTGCCATCTGACTCGTGTTATAACATAACTGTTCACTTGCTGCAGGCACACCAATTCGGAGGATCTTTTTAATCTTTGAAGCATCAAAATGAGTATAATCCTTAAGCTCCACCTTGATAGGAAGTCTCTTATACATAAGATAAACAGCAATACCTAAGGCTATGGCTCTACTGATAGCGGTTGAAATCGCTACTCCTTCTACCCCAAATACAGGTAAGCCAAATAAGCCGTATATAACTAATGCATTTCCTATTAAGTGAATGATGTTCATGATAATCGATACAAACATCGCATCTCTCGTAAACCCATAAGCTCGTAAAATGGAAGACACGGTGACAAGCAAGGCTTGTAAGAACAAAGTTGCACCTACAATTGAAAGGTAAGAATGGCCAATAGATGCTAAGTGTTCTTCGAGCTTAAAGAGGTCGAGCAGCGGTCCTTGGAAAATAAACATCAGCGCACTTACCACAAGACCGATAAATAAATTAATCGTAATAGAAATACCCGCGGTCTCCTTTGCCTCTAACCTCATTCCTGCCCCTAAGTACTGGGAAATCAGAACCGCTGTCCCTGTTGAAGTAAAGGCAAAAATCAAAATAGCAAAGAAAACCAATTGATTCGCGACACCGACTGCTGCAACCGCATCATCTGAAATATGAGCGAGCATGATGGTGTCTGTACTTCCCATAATCGTCTGTAAAAATAATTCAATAAAAATTGGCCAAGTGATGGCTCGTAAGGTGAGTTTATGCGGTTCATTAGATGATAGTGATTTTCCCATAGTTATACCTTCTTCTGTTTTAAATTGAGGTAAAAGCAATAGAAAAAATCCATATCAAAGGTTGATATGAATTTCTTTCTATAGCCATATAAAAATTACTCAGGTTTTCCAAAGTACGGTGTTCCGTCTTCTTTCCACGTAAACACTTGAGCACGTGTATGTCGATTCGGATCGTACAATGGATCTCCAACAATCTCTGTATACGTTCGTGCATGATAAACAAGAATATCCCCAGTTCCATCTTCTGAAACAGTAAAGCTATTATGACCTGGACCATATTGTCCCGCTTCACGGTTCGTTTGAAATACGGGCTTATCCGATTTCTTCCAAGAGTTAGGATCTAATAGATCACTTGTTTCATCTGCTGAAATCAATCCCATGCAGTAGTTTTCATCTGTGGCACTTCCTGAATAAGAAATGAACACACGACCATTTCTTTTAATCACAGCAGCACCTTCGTTTACCCAAAAGCCAATTGTTTCCCAGTCAAACTCCGGTTTGGTAATCATCACTTGAGGACTTTTGATTGTCCAAGGATTTTCTAAAGGAGCAATATACAGATTAGAGTTTCCTTTTATATTAGGATCCTTCTGGGCCCAAACTAAGTATTGCTGCCCATTATGTTCAAAGGATGTCGCATCTAATGCAAAGGATTCCCAATCCGTTTTGATTTGTCCCTTTTCCTCCCATGTACCTTCTAATGGGTTAGCAGACTTATTTTCAATAACAAACATACGGTGATCAAACAAACCGTTGATAATTTCTTTTGACTTAGCAGCTGCAAAGTAGATATACCAGCTTCCGTTAATAAAATGAAGCTCCGGTGCCCATATCAATGAACTCATTGGCCCAGTCTCATGCTTTCTCCATGCCACAACTGGTTCTGCCTCTGCAATTCCATGTAATGTCTTTGAACGACGAACCTCAATTCGATCGTATTCAGGGACAGATGCCGTAAAATAATAATATCCGTCAGTATGCTTGTAGACCCATGGATCGGCTCTTTGTTCTAAAATTAGATTTTTATCTTCTGTTTTCACCATCATGGACTCCTCCGATTTCTTCTATTTCTTATCCCTTACAGGTACGCCAAAATTTGGTGTTCCATCTTCATTCCATGTAAATACCTGCGCACGAGTATGGCGATTATGATCCCACAGTGGATCTCCTTCAATTTCTTTGTAGTTACGAGCATGGTAAATCAGAATATCCTGTGTACCATCTTCGGATACAGTAAAGCTATTATGACCTGGACCATACTGGCCATTTTCTTCACTTGTTTGGAAAACGGGCTTATCAGCTTTTTTCCAAGACTTAGTGTCAAGCAAGTCGCTATCCTCATCTGCCGTTAATAGACCCATACAATAATTGAAATCGGTTTTACTTGCTGAGTATGTCATAAAAATCTTACCGTTTCTCTTTAATACAGCCGCTCCCTCATTCACTAAAAATCCGATGGTTTCCCAGTCATATTCTGGCTTTGTAATCATGACTTGAGGACCTTCAATTTCCCAAGGGCTCACCATTTTAGCGATATAAAGATTAGAGTTTCCAACGACGTTTGGATCGCGCTGCGCCCATACATAGTATCTGACACCTTTATGTTCAAAGGTCGTAGCATCAAGAGAAAAAGACTCCCAATCCGTTTTCACTTGGCCTTTTTCAACCCACTCACCCTCTAAAGGATTGGCAGAATCATTTTCTAAGACATACATGCGGTGATCAAAAATATCATCCGCTCTTGCTGCTGCAAAGTAGATATACCATTTCCCATCAATGTAATGAAGCTCCGGTGCCCAAATATGTGCACTCATTGGTCCTGTCTCATATTTCCGCCAGGCAACAACCGGTTCTGCTTCTCCAAGTCCTTGGATCGTTTCTGCCCTTCTTAATTCAATTAAATCAAATTCAGGGACAGATGCAGTGAAGTAATAATAGCCGTCTGTGTGCTTGTAAACCCATGGATCTGCTCTTTGCAACAAAATTGGATTGTTTAATGTTTCTACTTTTTGCATGTTCTTCACCTTTCCTTATTAAACAAATTGAGGGCTCACTTTAGCCACTTCATTTAAAAATTTTAATACCGTAAAGCGGTTACGAAGATGGTGTGCTTCTTGTAAGCTTCTATTCACTAACTCTTCACTGATTCCAAGCTCTGCTGGAGTAACTGCACCATTTAATTTTTCTAATATCTCTCGAAGCCTTTCGGGCTGAGGGATTTCTTCATAAATAGATTTAATCACTGGAAGATGCTCTTGGATATTTTTAACTATGAATGGATCATCTATATTCTCCAAATCCTTTTCTTCTGTAATAAGCTCTAGAAACTCGCGTTTATAAATATCAGCTAATAGTAAAGTAGCAACAGATACCTTCGCTCCATGAAGAACGGCAGGACGGCCCAGTTTTAGAAACTCCATTTCCCAGTAGTGAGATAGATGATGCTCTCCACCAGAAGCTGGGTGAGATTGCCCAAATAGAAGCATGGCTAATCCAGACTTGATAAGCGCCTCAATTAAAATCCGAACGCCCAACTGACCTCCCGCTTCAATTTCCTCCGCATGTTCCACACAATTCTCTAAGGCATCTCTAGTGATTTGTGCCGAAAGAGGGCAATATGGTTCACCAACCGCTACGTGACCGAGCTTCCAGTCAGCTAGAGACGTATATTTGGCCATCATATCTCCAAACCCTGCTGCAATCATTTCTCTTGGAGCAGACTGGAGAATCGTTAAATCAGCAAAAACAGCAATAGGCGAACTCATCTGAAAGGTCGTTTTTACTCCGCGAACGATGAGAGGAGCACCTAATGACGTGAACCCATCAACTGAAGGAGCAGATGGTACTGAGATAAAAGGAATTTTTAGCTTTGTCGCACAAAAACGTGTGATGTCATGAATCGTTCCCGCCCCAAAAGCGATGAGAACATCAGCTTCTGTCGGAATGTCAAGTAACGCCTGAACCAGACATTTTTCATCGGCAACGACATCATTATTTTCGTCTGGTTTTAAAATAGTTACTGAAAAAGGAATATTCTTTTCTTTTAAGTGTTCAGCGAATTTTTCGACTCCAGCCTTATACGTTTGTGCATCTGCCACAATAACCACTTTTTGATAAGCTTTTCTTTGAATAAATCGAGCGGCTTCCTTCAGAGCATCATTTCCAATCTTTATTGATTCAATCGGAATCACATTATGATGGTTTCCACAGTCACATTGTTGGCTCAAAGTCATGACGTCTGCTATATAATTCTCCATTTTGGTACTCCTCCTTTTCCTATGCCTATTTAAAACGTTCCGAACTTATAGGTAGTACTTGATGTAAACGGCTGATCCTTCTCAATCACACAGCTAGGAAACTCTGGATGATGAACGGCATCAGGTAACCCTTGAGTTTCTAAGCAAAGACCTAGATACTTTCGAGCTGGAACACCTCGTATCTCCCCTTCTGCTTTGATTTGTGTACCAGAATACAAAACGACAGCCACTTCATCTGTTTCAATCGTTAACTTACGACCACTTTCTTCATCCTTTAATACAATCTCGTCCTCATAACGTGAGTCTAATAAAAATGGATGGTCATACCCTTCACCAGCTAGTTTATTTTGCGGATGGTTGGATTCTGCTCCTTCTCGTATGACACGTCCAGCTGTAAAATCAAACGGGGTATTCTTCACATCTGCAGTCTGTATCGGCAGCAGCTCGTCGTTCAATTCAAGGTATTTACTACTTTTTATAAATAAAGAGTGATCTAAAGTATCACGTTTTAAATCCCCACTTAAATTAAAATAGGAATGGTTAGTCATGTTTAAAATGGTCTTCTGGTCAGATGCCCCTTTGTAGCTAATCGTTAACTCATTATTGTTGTTTAACATGTAGGTAACGGTTAGCTTCAAATTACCAGGGTACCCTTCTTCTCCATCTGGACTAAAGTAAGAAAACTGTACCCCTACCTCATCTTCCCTTTCGAGGATCTCAGCATCCCAAATGACCTTGTCAAACCCCTTATTTCCACCATGAAGATGGTTCCCATTATTATTTTTTGCCAAGGAAAAGGTTTTGCCGTCTAATTCAAAAGAAGCTCCCGCTATGCGTCCAGCAAATCTACCAATAACCGCTCCTAAATAATACGAGTCTGCTAGATATTCATCGATGGAGTCATAACCAATCACTACATTTTCCATTACTCCATTTCGATCTGGAGTGATTATCTTTGTGATAATACACCCTAAAGTAATACAGCTTACGCTCATTCCACCATCATTTACAAGGGTGTATGTATCAACGGTTGTTTCATTGATTTGTCCAAAGTATTCCTTATTGACCTTCATTTTCATCCAACCTTTCCTAAAACCGATGAATATAAATGATTCCATATCACCACAAGGATGATATGGAAGGACTAATGCTTATTTTTTCTTTGCTAGACGGATGACATTCCAAGACAACTTCGGTAAAACCGCTTTCACTCCGCTGTTCTCTTTTATCGCATTTCCATTAGAATGCGGAGCAACAGGTGTCCCCTGTGCTGAGTTCGTCTGTTTGATGTCATCATTCTCTAAAACGATATGCTCGATCACTTCGTAGCCCTCAAAGTTACGGATATCTACTTCTAAATCTAATCCTTCTTCGAGGTGACGGTTGACAGCAAAAATGGTTAATGTTTCATTTTCTTCATTATACACTGCTGTTGACTCAAGGAATGGTACATCTGTGAAATCTTTACTATCATATTTTGAACTTGAAATGATAGGGTTTAATGCTACACCGCGACCGTAAACAGAAGTGTGCATATATGGATAGAAAATGGTTTGCTTCCAAGCTACTCCGTTGTTTTCTGTCATAATTGGAGCAATGACATTGACTAACTGAGCCAAACAAGCAATTTTTAATCGGTCTGCATGCTTAAGCATAGTAATTAGCATGCAGCCTACTAAAAGGGCATCTTCAAAATTATAAATATCTTCAAGCTGCGGAGGTGCAATACTCCAAGGTTCTATTTGTTTATCTGCCTCGTTACTGTGGTACCATACATTCCACTCATCAAACGCCAAGTGAATTTTCTTTTTGCTATGTTTCTTCGCTTTAATATAGTCTGCAATCGAAATGACCGAACGAATAAAGTCGTCCATTTCTAATGACAATGCTAAGTAATTAGAAATATCATTATCACGGTTACCGTAGTATTGGTGAAGAGAGATAAACTCTACATGGTCATAAGTGAAATCAAGAACGGTTGCTTCCCAATCCGCAAAAGTTGGCATTTTGCGATGAGAGCTTCCACATGCCACTAGCTCAATCGTTGGATCGACCCATTTCATTGCTTTGGCCGTTTCTTGAGCGAGTCTTCCGTATTCAGCCGCCGTCTTATGTCCGATTTGCCATGGGCCATCCATTTCGTTTCCTAGGCACCACGTCTTAATTTTATGAGCCTCTTTATAACCGTGAGAGATTCTGAGATCACTATAATAAGAACCACCTGGGTGATTACAATATTCTACTAAATTTCTTGCCGCATCAATTCCACGTGTCCCAAGGTTCACCGCCATATTTACTTCAGCGTTCACTAGTTTTGCCCACTGCATAAATTCGTTTGTTCCCATTTCATTTGTCTCCGTTGTACGCCAAGCTAGATCTAGTCTTCTTGGACGTTTTTCAACTGGACCAACGCCATCCTCCCAGTTATATCCGGAAACAAAGTTTCCACCTGGATAACGGACAAGAGGGACTTGCAACTCCTTCACCATTTCGATTACATCTTGTCGAAATCCATGTTCATCAGCAGTATGGTGACCTGGTTCATAGATTCCCCCGTATACCGCACGTCCTAGATGCTCGATAAAAGATCCATAAATTCGATTGTCAATTTCAGAGATTTTAAAGTCTTTTTCTAAAATCATTTTCGCCTGATTTTTCATGTGATCTATTCCTTTCTGATTCCATACAGAGTATCGGGTTTTGTATGCTTCTAATCTATTTAGCTAACTTTTTCCCATTTTGGCTTCCCAGCAAAAGGACAGCTTTTGTTTTTAAACTTTGCCAGGTAGCGGACAATACATCCGCTATGAGCACAGGTAGTTCCATATTGCAATGATGAACAACCTTCACAAGCTGTTAATCGCTCTTGATAGACTTCTTCAGAAACGATTAGACTTGGCTGTTCTTCCGTTTCTTTTATCAGTTCCTCTATCACTTCTTCAGTGACAATCACGCTTTCTACGCAGCCTTTACATAAGCTTTTCCCGCTCAAAAGTTCCACCCGCCTATTCTACGGATAAAGTAACAACACTCATTGCAGGTAACTTGATAGATAACTTGTTGTTTTCCACAGTAAAGCTTGTAAACTCTACTGGTTTCACCACTTCAGGTTGCTCAAAGGTATTGTGGGCGTTCATGCTTGCTGCAGTTAAAATGGTACCTTTTACATTTGAAGTTCCAGCATTCACTCCACGAAGGTCAAGTTCTAGAACAGATTCGTTTTGATGATCAATATTACATAAGCTCACATGAATCGTTCCCTCTGCATTTTTAGAAGCAGAAGCGGTTACTTGTGGAAGCTTTTCTCCCTTGTATTCATACTCACCGAATGTTGAATCTACAGCGATACGCTCAGCATCCTGGTGAACTTTATACATATCAAATACATGATACGTTGGAGTAAGAATCATCTTTTCCCCTTCCGTTAAAATCATGGCTTGTAATACGTTTACGGTTTGAGCAATATTCGTCATTTGAACACGTTCGTTATGTTCATGGAAGATGTTAAAATGCAAGCCAGCCACTAATGCATCACGAATCGTATTTTGCTGATATAAGAAGCCTGGATTTGTTCCTGGTTCAACATCAAACCATGTGCCCCATTCATCAATGATCATGCCAATACGCTTATCAGGGTCGTATTTATCCATAATGGTGCTATGCTTTGTAATCAATGTGTTCATGTGAAGAGCTTTTTTCATGGTAATGAACCACTCATCTTCAGGGAAATCAGTAGCTGATCCCTTTCCAAGCCAAAAGTCACCAGGAATGGTGTAATAGTGAAGACTTAAACCGTCCATTAACCAATGAGCATTTTTCATTAATACTTCGGTCCAATTGTAGTCATCTACGTTGGCACCACCAGCAATTTTATAAATCTTGTTTTGACCATAATTACGGACGTACGTTTGATAGCGGCGATATAGGTCCGCATAATATTCTGGTCGCATATTTCCACCGCAGCCCCAGTTTTCATTGCCGACACCAAAATACTTCAATTTCCAAGGCTCATCTTTTCCATTTTCGCGACGCCAGTTCGCCATTGGTGATTCGCCTTCAAAGGTCATATATTCAACCCACTCAGACATTTCTTGAACCGTTCCGCTACCCACGTTTCCACAAATATAAGGCTCACATTCTAGTAATTCACAAAGAAGCATAAATTCGTGCGTTCCGAAGTGATTGTTTTCGACGACTCCACCCCAGTGCGTGTTCACCATACGCTTCCGGTTTTCCTTAGGACCAATCCCATCCTTCCAGTGGTATTCATCAGCAAAGCAACCGCCCGGCCAGCGAAGAACCGGAACCTTTAATTGCTTAAGCGCTGCTAATACATCGTTCCGAATTCCCTTTGTATTCGGAATCGAAGAATCTCCTCCTACCCAAATTCCTTCATATATACATCTGCCAAGATGCTCAGCAAAATGGCCATAAATATTTTTATTAATTTTCCCTTTGGTCACATCTGCATTAACGATTACACGGTTACTCATGTATCCTACCCCCTAAAGGCGTTCCTTTATTTTGTTTACAATGCTTTCTACCGTAAAGCCATATTCTTTAGCAATTTTATCTCCAGGTGCAGATGCTCCGAATGTCGGTATCCCGATAATTAAACCGTCTCTACCTACATACTGTGCCCAACCTAATGGAGAACCTAGTTCAATAGCAACATCCAGCTTGCTGTCAGTTGATAAGATAGAGTCTTGATATTCCTTCGACTGCTTATTAAACAACTCCCAAGAAGGCATGCTGATCACTCGAGCCAAAATTCCTTCTTGGTCTAGCTCCACCTTTACACGAAGAGCTAGATCTAGTTCTGAACCAGTAGCTAGTAACTGAACCGTTGGAGTTCCGTTGTCAGAATCAGCCGCAATATATGCCCCTTTAGCTATTTGTTCGTTTGCTGTATTCGCGTCAATATTTACGGTTAAGTTTTGTCTTGTTAACACTAGAACAACTGGACCTTCTTGATTTTGTACTGCATACTTCCAAGCTGCTGCCGTTTCGTTCGCATCAGCTGGACGAAGGACTGTCACATTCGGAATTCCTCTAAGCGCGGATAATTGCTCAATTGGCTCATGTGTCGGTCCGTCTTCTCCTACAAAAATGCTATCGTGAGTAAACACAAAAATAGCTGGAAGGTTCATTAGGGCAGAAAGTCGAATAGCTGGTTTTAAATAGTCTGAGAAAACAAAGAAGGTAGAACCAAATGGCCTTACTCCTCCGTGTAGCGCCATTCCATTTACGGCTGCTCCCATAGCGAACTCTCTTACACCAAAATAAATATTTCGACCTTCGTATCTTTCTGCTGAAAATCTTCCTAAATCCTTTAAGTGCGTCATAGTTGACGACTCTAAGTCAGCCGATCCACCAAATACATTTGGTATTCTTTGAGCTAAAGCATTTAACACCTGACCAGAGGCAATTCGAGTGGAAACAGAAGTACCTTTTTCATACACAGGAACGTTTAGATCCCAACCTTCCGGAAGCTCTCCTTTTAGATCTCGTACCAGTTGCTCAGCTAGCTCTGGATAAGCCGCCTTATATTGGCTAAACAAGGTATCCCACTCTTGGTTCGCCCCAATTCCACGTTCTTTTACCTCAAGCCAATATTCCCTTACTTCTTCAGGAACATAAAAATCTTCCTGCGGCCATCCTAAGAATTCCTTCGTTAACTTGACCTCTTCTCCTCCAAGCGGAGAACCATGGGTCCCTTGATGTCCCGACTTTCCACCTTTATTCGGGCTACCATATCCTAATGTCGTTTTTAGTTCAATTAGAGTTGGTTTAGTCGTATCCTTTTTTGCTTCTAATAAGGCTAGTTCAATCGCTTCTAGATTATTCTCTTCTTCTACTCGAAGCACCTGCCAGCCATACGCTTCAAATCTTTTTTGAACATCTTCGGAGAATGATAGATGTGCCTCTCCATCTAATGTAATGTTGTTTGAATCATATATAACAACTAATTTACCTAGCTTTAAATGTCCAGCAAGAGAAGCTGCTTCCGCTGAAACACCTTCCATTAAATCACCGTCGCCACAAATGGCATATGTATAGTGGTTAACTAGCGAGAACCCTTCCCGATTATAAACAGAAGATAAGTGAGCTTCCGCCATTGCCATTCCTACACCCATCGCAATTCCTTGACCTAAAGGACCTGTTGTTGCATCTACTCCTGGTGTGTGACCGAATTCAGGGTGACCAGGTGTCTTGCTTCCCCACTGTCTAAATTGCTTAAGATCGTCCAAGGAAACATCATAGCCACTTAAATGTAAAAGACTATATAAAAGCATCGACCCGTGCCCTGCCGATAGGACAAAGCGATCACGGTTAAACCATGTAGGGTTGGCTGGGTTATGATTCATAATCTTTGACCATAACACATGACCTGCAGGAGCCATTCCCATTGGCATTCCAGGGTGTCCTGATTTCGCTTTTTCGATTGCGTCAATGGCTAGTGTACGAATCGCATTGACGGCTACATGCTCCACTGTTTGTTTATCAACTGTTTTATTCAAGGGTGTTCCTCCTCTTTCTTACAATTGGGGGCTATTATTTCTAATAGCCCCACCTAGATTTATTAGATTTTATCGGTAAATAACTTCGTTCCAGCGCAATTCATTGTTAAAGTTATTAGTTTTTGTATCGTTATTAATGACCACCATTTCAATTCCTGTTAATTCAGCAAAGTCTCTTAATTGTTCTGTAGTTACTTTGTAAGAGTAGCAAGTGTGATGAGCTCCTCCCGCCTGAATCCAATTTTCTACCGCTTGGCTTAACGAAGGTTGTGTCTTCCACAGTACTCGAGCAACTGGAAGGTTTGGCATTTCTTTTTCTGGTTGAACCGCATCCACTTCATTGACTAAAAGACGGAAACGATGTCCTAAGTCGATGATGGAAGCATTTAGTGCAGATCCACCCATTCCATCAAACACGATTCTTGCTGGATCTTCCTTCCCACCAATACCTAGTGGATGAACTTCGATTTTTGGACGTGTAGCAGAAATGGTAGGGCAAACTTCTAGCATATGTGCACCAAGGACCATTTCATTTCCTGGCTCAAAGTGGTATGTGTAATCTTCCATGAATGACGTTTCTTCATTACCAGCAATAATTTTCATTAAGCGTACCAATGCAGCTGTTTTCCAATCTCCTTCACCCGCAAAGCCGTACCCTTGTTCCATTAATCGTTGAACAGCTAAGCCTGGTAGCTGACGCATACCATGAAGATCTTCAAAAGTCGTCGTGAAAGCTGAATATCCACCTTCTTCTAAGAACGCCTTCATTCCAAGTTCAATTCTTGCTTGGTAACGAATAGATTCTCTAACAGAACCATCCGTTAATCCTTCTGAAACAATTGTATATTTCTCTTCATACTCAGCCATTAGCTGGTCAAGTTCTTGTTCAGAGACATCATTCATTCGTTGAACAAGGTCACCTACACCATATCCATTCACTGTCCAACCAAATTTAATTTGCGCCTCAACCTTGTCACCTTCTGTAACTGCTACCTGACGCATATTGTCACCGAAACGGGCAACCTTCAAGATTTGACTTTCTGAATAAGCAACAGCTGTTCTCATCCAACTTCCCACACGCTCTCTTACCTCTTGGTTTTCCCAGTGACCTACAACAACCTTGCGCTTTACATTTAATCGACTAGTAATGAATCCATGCTCACGGTCACCATGTGCCGATTGGTTTAAGTTCATGAAATCCATATCAATCGAATCCCACGGAATATCACGGTTAAATTGTGTTGCAAGATGTAGGAATGGCTTTTGTAGTGCGGATAATCCCGCAATCCACATTTTTGAAGGAGAGAATGTATGCATCCATGTAATAATACCTGCACAATTATCGTCCGCATTCGCTTCAAGCATCACTTTACGAATAGCATCTGCATCCTTTACTACAGATTTAAATACTAGTTTATGAGGAACATTTGCATCCAAACCTTCTACTATTGCACGTGAGTTGCTTTCTACTGCTTTTAAAACTTCTTCTCCGTACAATAATTGACTTCCTGTTATAAACCAAAATTCATAAGCTTTTGTCGTTAACAAGGTAAATCCCCCTAAATAGAAAATGTATTGGTAGAATCATAGAATTAAACAAGTTATACGTACAAGTAATGTTATTTTTGCCCGTAATATGCCTTTGCACCATGCTTACGTAAATAGTGTTTATCTAGGATTGCTTGCGCAATTGGGCGAACACCTGGGTTTAACTGATACGCTTGCAGTGCCATTTTTGCCACTTCCTCAAGAACCACTGCATTATGTACCGCCTGGTGTGCATCCTTTCCCCAACTAAACGGTGCATGGTTTGCTACTAGTACCCCTGGAATGGCGACTGGATCGATTCCTCCAACTGCGAAAGTCTCGATAATAACATTCCCCGTTTCCAGCTCGTAGGCACGATCAATTTCTTCTTTTGTCATCTCTCTTGTACATGGAATTTCTCCGTAAAAATAATCGGCATGTGTTGTTCCTAAAGCTGGGATGGAACGCCCTGCTTGAGCCCAGCTTGTTGCCCAAGGGGAGTGAGTATGGACGATTCCCCCAATAGAAGGAAATGCACGATACAGTGCTAGATGAGTAGGCGTATCGGAAGAAGGTCGTAAATTGCCTTCCACCATATTGCCTTCTAGATCAACCACAACAAGATCTTCTACTGTTAGATCTTCATACGGAACACCACTCGGTTTAATGACGACTAGGTTCTCTTTACGATCAATTCCACTCACATTGCCCCAAGTAAATGTCACTAAGCCGTGCTTGGGAAGATCTAGGTTGGCCTGTAACACCTCTTGCTTTAGTTGTTCTAGCATACTGTTTCCTCCTTCTTTTCTGAGGAACTAGCATTCTTAAGTTTTTTCAAAGTTTTCATGACATTGTTCTCTCCGCGACCGAAGTAGTCATAAAGGCGAGCATACTCGCTGTATAACACATTATAAACAGCTGCATTCTTAAGCTTCGGTTGGTAATACTCATCCTTCACTCGGCCCATTTCCTTTGCTGCATCAGTGATGGTGTCATAACCTCCACGATCCTTTCCTGCTGCAACGGCTCCAAACATCGCAGAACCAAGTGCAGGTGTCTGAGATGAAGCAGAAATTTTAATATCCATATTTAACACATCAGAATAAATTTGCATCATCAATGAGTTTTTCTCAGCAATACCACCAGCTGCGTATACTTCATTTACTGGTACACCATTATCTCTAAAAGTCTCAACAATCATTCTAGTGCCATACGCTGTTGCTTCAATTAGTGCTCGGTAAATTTCTTCAGGCTTTGTTAGAAGGGTTGTTCCTAATAGAACACCTGTTAAGTCCGCGTCCACAAGAGTTGAACGATTTCCATTCCACCAATCTAGAGCAAGTAGTCCACTTTGGCCCACTTTCAGCTTGCTAGCCTTTTCTGTTAGCAACTGGTGGATATTCACTCCTTTTGCTTTTGCCTCATCCTGATAGCTTTCAGGTACACAGTTTTCTGTAAACCACTCAAAATGGTCACCTACACAGGATTGCCCTGCCTCATATCCCATAAAGCCAGGAAGAACACCATCCTCAACTACACCACACATACCTGGGACAATTCTTTCTTCTTCTCCTAGTAAAATATGACAAGTTGACGTTCCCATAATCATTAATAGTTTGCCAGCTTCCGTGATTCCTACAGCTGGCACAGCAACGTGTGCATCTACGTTTGCAACTGCTGCGGCCGTACCAGGCTTTAATCCTGTAAGTTTCGCTGCTGCTTCCGTAATTTCTCCTGCCTTAGCACCAATTGGAACTATTTTAGTAGATAGCTTTTCTTCTACTACATTCTCTAATCTAGGGTCTAATGCTTTAAAGAAATCCTTCGACGGATACCCTTCTTGCTTATGCCAGATGGCTTTATAGCCCGCCGTACAACTATTCCGATTAATTTCACCTGTTAACTGGTAAATGACCCAGTCTGTTGCTTCTAGAATTTGATCAGCCGCTTCATATATATCTGGTGCTTCATTTAAAATTTGCCATACCTTTGGAATCATCCATTCAGAGGAAATCTTTCCACCATAACGCTTTAGGAATGCTTCTCCACGTTGTTCCGCAATTTCATTCAAACGATTTGCTTCATCCTGTGCCGCATGATGTTTCCATAGCTTCACATAACTATGTGGGTTTGCGCGATATTCCGGCTTTAAGCATAACGGTGTTCCGAATTCATCAATTGGTAAAACCGTACAAGCTGTAAAGTCAATCCCTAACCCAACTACATCTTCAGGTGAAACTTGTGCTTTCTCTAACACTTCTGGAATCGTAATCTGTAAAACTTCTAAATAATCTGTTGGATGCTGAAGTGCCCAGTCGTGCTCTAACTTCGTCGTTCCATCTGGTAAAAATTCATCCATCACACCATGCGTATAAGGTTTGACAGCTGTTGCTACTTCCTTACCTGTTCCAATCTCGACAAGTACCGCTCTTCCCGACTGTGTTCCATAATCAACACCGATTGAATACTTACCCATTTACATCACCCTGCCCTTAGAAAGAATGCGTTTACATTAAGATAAAAAGATGATCCGAGATTTGTTTATATATCCATCATCGGATTAAAATGTAACTTTTTCCATTTAGAATATAATGTTATGCGTACAAGATATTAGAGACTTTATATGTAATCCTTTACAATCAACCTTACAAGTTGACTTTTTTCATTATTTTTTCTCCAACTTGTACGCATAACCTTTAATTTGATTGTACCACCTATCGTCATTTTTTCAATGGTATTTTTAAAAATATATTTAAGTTTCTTTGACATATTTGCCTAAAAACTAGTTCTTTATCATACGAACAGCAAATACTTTCGGTACTTTCCGGCCTTCATGTGCCTTAAATTGTACACGGACACTTGTCTTATTCTGTGTAATTGAACGAGGAATGTCGTACCGTACAAGTACAAACTTGTTCATCTCTTCTAGTTCTATTAATCCATCTTTCAAACGAAACCCATCTATACTCAAATCAAAGGACTTCTTAGTTTCAATCTCTTTCGTATACATGACGACTAACGCATGTAATGAATCTGGATCAACACTTAGCGAGAAAGAAAAATAACCACTTGGCCACGTATCTCTGTATTTACGATTCGACTCCACACCTAATCCAACATGTTCTCCATGAAAATCATGGTCACGTTCTGGTTGCATTTCACCAGGTTGGAAAAAGTCAACCGTCTTCGCCTGTAGCTCGCGTTCTTTTTCAAGTGAAGCCTTATAAACCATTTCCGTCTGTTGCCATTCCCCCACCGAAAATACATCCCAATATACGGTTGTACTACGGTCATGCATTAAATAAAAAGGGTACATTTCCACATTTCGCGGATAACCGATTTCTTTCATAAGAAACTGATGCTTTTTTTCAGCAATTGGATGTATATAATTTGTGATACTAGAATTATTTGTCACAAGCACAGGTGTAAACAGCAAATCCTTCGATTGTACTTTCTCGTTAATCGGACCTAAATCCCCCGCTAACACGAGTGGGCCGCTCATAAAGGCTATTCGATTTGGGTTATCGTTCATCTTTTCGATTCGTAAAGTCATAGGCATAACTAATTCAACCCTGTCTCCTTGCTGCCATGTTCGAGTAATGGTGATAAAACTTGAAGGCTTGTTGTTATGAAGGTACATTTCTCCATTAACAAAGACACACATTCCTTGTTCTGCCCAATATGGGAACCGAACGGAAAGGGAGAATGTCTTTGCCTCTTCACAATCAATTGTTACCGTCACCTTACCGTCTTTTGGATACTCAGTGTATTGATTTAGTCTAACACCCATCTCCACCCAATCAAGCGTTGATGGTACATACTGATTGATGTACAGTGAATGTTCACCATAGAAATAAATATTGTTTCCATAGCTTGAGTGATTCTCCATTCCAGAGCCAACACAGCAGGTGAAATCATTAAATTTCGAATTATATACTTTGTGTCCACCCATATCGAGTGAGACAAAATACGTAACCGTTCCTTCTGTTGGATGCTGTGAAGCTAGGATGTGATTATATAAAACCCGTTCATAAAAATCTCCCTGAATCGCTAATGGATTCCATTGAAAGAGATGTTTCGTAAGCTTGAGCATGTTGTAGGAATTACAAGTTTCACATGTAAAGGCACCAAGGCGATCATTTAACTTGTCTGGCTCTCCAAAATGTTCATTCATACTATTACCACCTATCACATACGAATGGTGGTTGGTGACTTTCTCCCAGAAAAACTCTGCAATATGCCGGTACGATTCATTCTGTGATACTTCGTACTGACGTGCAGCCCCAACTATTTTTGGTATTTGTGTGTTCGCATGCCTACCCGCTAACTCATCCACTCCATTTGCCAGAGGGTTAAGTATTTCTTCATGATGAAATTGTTCAGATAAGCTCCAAAAACGATCATCTCCCGTATCAACAGCTAAATCCGCTAATACCTCTGACATCCCACCAAATTCACAATGTAAAACCGCTTGTACTTGGTCATGCGTTAAGTGCGAAAAAACATCTACCAACCACAAACCTAACTTCTCTTCCACTTGTAGCGCCTTTTGATTATTCGCTAAATGATAGGCATCTCTTAATCCTGCAAATAATTTATGAATAGAATACAAAGGAACCCAACCGCCGTTTAAGTCAAAACCTTGTGAGCGAATATCACCTGATTTCACTTCCTCAAACAGCTCTTTTCCACACGGCACACCTCCAACATAGCCATTGCCATTCGCATGTTGACATTGTTCTAACTCTTCTACCATATAATTCACACGTTGTAAAAATCTCTCATCCTCCGTTGAGGCAAACATCATGGCACAACCAGACAAGTAGTGCCCAAGAGTATGGCCCGATATCCCTTGTGCTTCCCAGCCCTCGTAATTCTCAGCCTTTGGCTCTAAGCCAGCATACTCTCTAAAACGGGATAATAACCGGTCAGGTTCAAGTTGCAGTAAGTACTCCTTATTTAATTCCATTGCCGCTTTAAGAGGGCCACCAGTCACTTTGACACGATTTAACTTAAATGAAGTTAGCTCCATTCCACACCGCTCCTATCTCAAATAGTAAAACTACCCTACTTTTTTACCGATGACGACATTTCCCTGTTCATCTTTACCTGTAAAAACGAGTGTGTGATTCCAATTCTCCCAATCCCATGCCGGTAAAACGATAATCTCACAAGCTCTTTCGTCCAAATGGACCTTAAAAACATTACCCCTTTTATATTCCAGTACCCCTTCTGCCGTAGCAGACAGAGTCATAGAGCGGGAAGGAATTAGTTCATGTTCCTTTTTATCCATCCAAACATATTCCCATTTTCCATTCATCAATTCTGGATCAACAGGCTGCTCCTCTTCTCCTGCGTATCTCTCAGGAGAAACGAGTGGCCAGCCATCCTCTGTCCATACGATCTTTCTCACATGTAGATAATGCCAATGGGGATCCTTCTCCCCTCTTGCGTGATGAACGATATAATAATTTTCGCCATCTTGTAACACCGAATTATGTCCGGGCGCAATCCAGCCTTCCTTATCGCCAAATTTATATCCACCTAATATCTTCATTCCTACTTCGTTTGGTGGAAGTTCTAAATTGGTCATTTCATTCCCATCATAGTCAAGATAAGGACCCTCAATAGAATGAGACCTTCCCACGCGAATATGATAATTCTTAAATAAGGAATCATAGGAAACGAATAAGTAATATTCATCAAACTCAGGATGATACACAATATAAGGTCCTTCAATCGCAGCCTCTACACTGGTATGCCTTTTAGCAACTAGGATTTCTTCACTTCCTGCGCGTTTTTTTCCTGTTGCTGGGTCAATAGGGAAAACATATAATCCACCAAAGAAGCTTCCATAGACTAACCATGGATTGCCGTCACGGTCAAAAGTAATATTCGGATCAATCGCATTGGGCCCAGGTACATCCTGCTGCGATTTCACTACCTCTCCTTGATCCTGCCATGGTCCTTCAATACTTTGACTTGTTGCAACTCCAATAAACGACTGAGTTTTTCCGAATTGTGAAGCAGCATAGTACAAATAGTAGGTGTCACCGAACTTGGCTACTTCCGGTGCCCAAAGCCCTTTAGCTCCCGTCCAATCGTAAGCATCTTTTGGTATTTCATCGAACGCATGACCGACAAACTCCCATTCTATTAAATCCTTTGATTTCCGTATTTGAATCCCACCAGTCGGAGGTCCACCATACTTCGCATCCGTCGAAAATACGTAGTACGTATCACCATCCTTGAAGCTAGCCGGATCGTGAGCATTGTTGATGTTCCACTGACTTTCATCGTGAATAATAGATTCGTCATATAATTTATACTTAATAGGTTCTTTAGGAAATTTCATCCTAATCACTCTCCTTTAATTTGCTTTTTCCCCCAGATGGCCGTTCCTTCTTCATTCATCCCAGTAAATACAAGCGTTTCATTCCAATTTTCCCAGTCCCATCCTGGCAGTACTTTTAAGCTATACTCCCAATAATCATCAGGAGCGACCCCAGGATCATAGATTGCTAGCGTAAGCGTGTTGTCACCAGTTAATTCCCAACTACTTTTTCCGCTTTCATCTTCTATCTTTCCATTCGAAAGGAAGGTCAGTTTCCGGGAAGTTTGCAGTGTGTCGTCATACCGCGGGAGGAGAATTTGCTCCCAATCTCCAATAATGTGTTTTTCTTCTATTTTCTGTTCCTTTTCACCCGCATATCTCTCTGGAGATACAACCGGCCAACCATCCTCAGTCCATACGATTTTTCTCACATGTAAATGAGACCAGTATATTTCCTCACCTGCTCTCGCTTGGTGGATTAAATAGTAATCTCCATTATCCTCAAGCAAGCCATTATGCCCTGTTCCAAGCCAGCCGCTATCTTTGTTAAAAGCATACGAGCCAACGATTTTATTACCGATATCAAAGGAATCATCTGACGGATCAACCATATCGTTTTCGTTGAAGTCTAGATAAGGTCCTGTAATATTCTTTGAGCGGGCGGTCCGCACATTATACGTGTCCTCTAACCATTCATACGAGACGGTTAAATAGTAATATCCGGTGTTTGGATTATACATGATCTCAGGCGCTTCAATTCCATAACTCATGTTTTTCCGTTGGGCAATTAATGTTCCTTCTTCCGTTGGATCTACTAATCTCCCTGTTTGCTGATCAATTTTCGTGATAAAAATGCCCCCAAAATATGAACCATAAACCATCCATGGCTGTCCTTCTGTATCAAACGTGATATCCGGATCAATGGCGTTTACCGTATACCCATCGCCTTCCTGCGTTTTAAACACAGCTCCTTCATCCTTCCAAGGCCCCTCCAATGAGTCACTTGTTGCTAAACCGATATACGAAGTTCGCTTCCCAACTGAGGAGACGGAATAGTACAAGTAAAACTTATCATTCATTTCAACAACATTTGGCGCCCAATACGTCGTCCCACCAGTCCATTCCCACGCGTCACTTGAAACTTGATCAAACACTCGACCAACAAACTGCCAGTGAATCAGATCCTTTGATTTTCGTATTTGAATTCCTGGCGTCGGCGGTGCACCGACCATGTAATCAGTCGAATATACATAATACCAATCACCATCTTTTATAATGGCACCGTCATGGGTAAAATTCGTTGTCCACTCTTCTTCTTTGTAGATAAGGTCATTCATTACTTTAGGAATAACCTTATCAGCTGGCGGAGAAGGAACACTAAGACCAGATAGATCATTTGTATTTGGTTCTATGAATCTAGGCGTAATAAATAATGCTAATACTAGTAACAGAGCAATACTTACGCCTAGAAAAAGTATCTTTTGTTTGTTCACTGTTGTGGCTCCCAACAAATAAATTATGAAAATAAAAGCACTTATCCTATGTAACTCTCGATAAGTGCCTTTCCATTTTTTTGTATTCAATTTTTCAATCAAAATATTCCCGGTATTTTGATTTGCATCTCCTGAATCAATGTATCAACCTTTTACACCAGAAATAGCAATCGATTCGATAATCTGCTTCTGGAAGATAATAAATACGATTAACATCGGTAATAAAGCAACCACTGATGCCGCCATGATGAGCGGATAATCACTTTGGATCGCATACGACGCGTTAAAGTTTGCAATAACTAGCTGTAATGTTTGCTTCTCTGGTGAGTTTAAGTAAAGAATCGGACCTAAATAGTCATTCCAGATTCCCATAAACCACAGAATTAATTGTGCAGCAACAGCTGGTTTAATTAATGGAAAGATAATCTTATAAAAGATTTGGAAATACGAGCATCCATCAATTTTTGCTGCTTCAATAATGGAATTGGGAACGCTATTCAAGTATTGTCGTAAGAAGAAAATCATGAATAAATTCCCAAAAAGACCAGGTACGATTAATGGTAATAAACTATCTACCCAACCGATACTTGAAAACATAATGAACTGCGGAATCATGAGCACCGGATAAGGAATCATAACCGATGCAAAAAGCATAATAAAGATTTTATTTTTCCCATTGAACTTCAGCTTCGCAAATGCAAAAGCTGCTAAACTCGAAGTAAGGGTACCAATAATTGTTACTGATAATGCCACAATTAAACTGTTACCAATACCCGATAAAAGTGGCCCCATATCCCAAATTTCAAGATATTTAGAAAAAGAGATATCTTTCGGAATCCATACAGGCGGTAAAGCAAAAACGTCTTCCTTCGATTTAAGTGATGTAGAGAACATCCACAGGAGCGGCGCTACCATAAAGATCGCCCCGAAGCTTAGGAAGGCAAAAACAAATATATTGGTAATTCTATCTTTCTTTTTCTCAGACATCGGCTCAAGCTTCACTTCTTTTTCTACTACTGCAACTTCCATTATCAAAAGCCCCTTTCTATTAGTCTTTTTATTAACCTAGTCTTAATCCAATTCAAAGGAAGATTTTTCGTTCATCTTAAATTGGATCAGGGTAATAATAAAGATGAAGAGTCCTAATACTAAGGCCATTGCAGATGCATAACCTAATTGGAAGTTACCAAATGCTTTTTGCCAAATGTAGAAAACAACTGATGCTGAACTATACTCAGGACCACCAGTAGGTGTCATAACGTTAATTTCAGTGAAGATCTGCGCTCCACCAATAATATTTGTAACGATAATAAAGAATGTTACTGGTTTTACCATTGGAAGCGTGATATGCCAAAAGGCTTGAAAAGCGTTTGCTCCATCCAATTTCGCAGCTTCATAGAAGGTTTTAGGTACACTTTGTAGTGCTGCTAAATACAGCAACATGGTATATCCTAATCCTTTCCAGACAGCCATAATAATTAATGCTGGTTTTACGGTAGCTGTATTTTGCAACCAGTTAGGACCCTCAATTCCAATAAGATCTAAAAATTGGTTAACTAAACCATAATCTCCGTTATACGCCCATTGCCAAAGAATAGAAACCGCTGCAATGGAGGAAATGACAGGAATATAGTAAAGCACGCGGAAGGTATTTGTTCCAAAGATTCCTCTATTCAGAGCTAGAGCCAGTAAAAGTGCTAGCACAATTCCAATCGGAATACCTAGCATCATAAAGAAGGTGTTATACATCGACTTGTAAAAATACTCGTCTTTAAATAAATTTATGAAGTTTTCAAAGCCGATAAACTCCATTTGTCCTAGACCATTCCAATTCGTAAAGGCTCCGTACATTGAATAAATAAGAGGAACCATTGCAAAAATGAGGAATCCTAAGACTGGTGCTGCAATAAACAAATAGGCATATCTTTGTTCTGTGCGATACAGCTTGGATGTCGCTTTCATCTTTCCTCACCCTTTCAACAAAAGCATGAATACACGCTTTCTTTTGGTACAAGTAACGTTTTATTAAAAGATGTAAATGATGCTAGCTTATGATTCTATGAATCTAGCACCATTTACACATTGTTAATCTTTCAATGAATCGCTATTACTTACTTGCTTGTTTTTCTTGTTCGATTGCTGCATCTAATAGTTTTTGCATTTTCGGTTGTGCTTCTTTTACGTAGTCTTCAACTGATGTCTTACCATCTAACACTGGTTGAATGTTTTTGAAGAACTCATCATACCATTCAGCAGTATAAGTTTTTTCAGCTGGGAATCCACGACCGTAGTCTTTAATGATATCTAGGAATTCTTGTTTATTGTCAGGTTTAATTGATGTGTCAGCAGCCCATGCATCTGCTACTTCTACACTATTTGGCAATTGAACTTGCGCGTCAACTAATGCTTGTTGTCCCTCTTGGTCAGCAGATAGGAACATTGCTAACTCAGCTGCTTCTTTAGCATGTTTTGTTGTTGCTCCAACACCGATACCTAAAGATCCAACCCAAGCAGAAGATTCACCCGTAGAACCTGCAGGCCAAGGAAGTAAATCATATTCAAACTTTAATTGCTCTTTAAAAGCAGCCATATCCCATGGTCCAACTGGGAAGAATGCTAATTGACCCTTTAACCATCTTTGGTAGGTATCTAATGTTTGTGCGTCACCAATAGAAGGAGTAATTTGGTGCTTGTTTTGTTGGTCTACAAAGAATTGTAATGCTTCGATAAACTTAGGATCGTCGATTGTAACCTTTGTTCCATCTTCGTTAATCCAATCTGCGCCGTTACTCCAAACAAATGGTTGTAATGCCCAGTTTACGTTAAATCCTGTTCCATACTGATCCATTTTACCGTCGCCATCATTATCTTTTGTTAACTTCTTAGCAACATCAATGAATTCATCCCAAGTGTATGGCTTGTCTTTATCAGGAAGTGGAATTCCTGCTTCTTCAAACATTGTTTTGTTGTAACCTAAAGCGAAAGGACCTAAATCTTTTGGTAATCCATAGATTGAACCTTGACCTAATGTTTCACCATCAAAACGGTACTTATTAATCCCGGCTTCCCAAATGTCATCAATTTTTACGTCAGTTGATCCTTCAACTTGTTCCGTAATATCTAATAATACTCCAGAGTTTACATACGCTTTTACTTGAGCTGGGTTATAGAAGAAAACGTCTGGAATTTTACGTCCTGCGATTGCTGATTTTAGCTTCGTATCATATTGATCAGGAGCTGTTTGAACCATTGTAACTTTTACATCCTTGTTTGCTTCTTCGTATCTCTTTACAGTAGCTTTATAAGCTGCTAGTTCCTCAGGATTTCCTCTAAACATAAAAGTAAGCTCAACCTTGCCGTCACTGCTAGCCTTATCACTACTTGAGCACCCACTAAGGATTGCACCAATCACCATTATTGCTAGAAGCATTATTACACCAAATTTTTTAGATGATTTAAACAAGTTAATCCCTCCATCTTCAACCTATTGTAGTCATAAAAGAATGAAATTAAGAAAAACTAATTGAAAGCGTAATCACTTTACTTTAAAAAAATAATAGCTTATTCTCTAGTTTAATAATAGTCTTTTTTATATGTACGTACATGTTAGGGAATTACATATAAATCCCTCCTAATAAATTAGTAGTTTTCAAGCAAAAGCAATTGACCCTTAAGAGTTTTTTCTTTGAAAGCGTATTCTCTACAATTAAAATAGTAATACACCTGTTCGTACATGTCAATGCGATTTTTCAAAAAAATATTTATTATGTCCGTACGTGTTCATATTTATTTATAAAATACACTTGTACGGCATAGTTTTTTTCCATTTTATTTGATACTATGGTATTATTATATATATGTTGTACGTATAAGTTGTTTTTAATTATGTACATGGAATAGAAAGCGGTGATACCTCAGTGGCACAACAAAAAACTAAATACAACATGGTTAAGGAAAAGATCGTGGAGTGGATTGAAACAGGGAAGGTAAACCCTGGGGAAAAAATTTACTCGGAAAATGAACTTGTGCAGATATTTGGGGTTAGTAGACATACCGTGCGACAAGCGGTGGGTGATCTCGTCCATGAAGGATTACTTTATAGAGAACAAGGTGCTGGTACCTTCTGTTCGCATAATCCTAGACAATCGCAACAACAGAGTCAATCTTCTTCTTCTGTAATAAAAGGAAAAAATATTGGTGTTATCACTACCTATATTTCTGATTATATCTTCCCGTCCATTATTAGAGGAATTGAATCCTATTTGACAACACAAGGATATACGTTAACTTTATCTTGTACAGATAATAATGTGGAGAAAGAAAGACAATGTTTACAAACGATGTTAGATAGAAATGTTGATGGGCTTATTGTTGAACCAACAAAGAGTAGCAACTATAATCCTAACATTAACTACTATCTTGAACTGGAACAAAACAATATTCCTTATTTAATGATTAACCAATTTTATTCTCAGTTGATGCCTCCTCATATTATCATGAATGACGAGCACGGAGGTTTTATCGCGACCGAACATTTAATTAAATTGGGTCATGAAAAAATTATCGGTTTGTTCAAAACAGATGACCTTCAAGGGGTTAATCGGATGCAAGGATTTATTCGGGCATTTAGAGAGCACGGTGTTACGTTTTTCCCTGAAATGGTCATTACCTATTCTACAGAAGATGTGAATAGCAAAACATTGAAACAAATTGAAGAGTTTTTCTCAAAGGATGAAAAACCAACCGCCATTGTGTGCTACAATGACCAGCTGGCCGTAAGTGTACTAGATGTTCTCCGTAAACTCGATTTAAAAGTTCCAGAAGATGTATCTATTGTTGGATACGATGACTCGTTCTTAGCAGAAGCAACAGAAGTAAAATTAACCACTGTTACCCATCCGAAAATGGACATGGGGATTGAAGCAGCAAAATGGATTGTATCAGCAGTGGAAAAGAAAGAAGTACCTCAATCGAAGGTGTATGACCCTGAACTTGTAGTAAGAAATTCAACGATGCAGTTGAAAAAGACTAGCTTGATTTAGATAAGGTACGAACCCTGCGTGATGTGGCAGGGTTCGTTTTTTATCTATTGTGGGTGGTGCGCTATCAGAATTGAGTGTTTGTAGAATCGTAAGTATATTGGTGGAACCGCAAGTAAATTTATTGAATCGCAAATATATTGGTGTAATCGCAAATAAAATTTTCGAATAGCAAATAAATCTCTGGAATCGCAAATATATTTCTAGAATCGCAAACAAATCTCTACAATCGCAAATAAAGCCTTCCCCATTCCCATTCATCCGCTATATTTCTATTAAAAATTCCAAAAATCCAAACCAAACAACTAAGAAAAAGCGGAAAATCGATAAAATTTACTTTAACCTGACGTTTTTCAATTTGTTTTTTCCACAAAAGCATCCACGCTGTTAATACAACTTCACCAATACCGCTCCATGTGGCGGAAGCACCTGTTCCATTTCATCTGTTATCTCACCAAGTTCTTTATGTGTCCACAGTTCACGTGCCTGCTTCACCCCAGTAACTCCTACCTGGTCAAGAGTTGTCTTCACAGTTGCCGTTTCATTGCTTAAATTAAACAATGCAACATACGTGTTCCCCTCTAAATCCTTGGCACTCCAAACCACTCGATCTTCTTCGCGAGATACAAGTTGGTTGCTATGACTTTCTTTATGCATCTTTAATACGTCGGGATTTGCGAGAAGTGATAACGTCCATTCGTCATTGTCACGCAAGTCTCCTCCAAACATAAGTGGCGAGCGGAAAATGGACCATAATGTCATCATTGTAATCTGTTCATCCTTCGTGAAGCGAGTCCATCGATCTCCTCCCCCTCCATCGACAGAGCGGATTCCAATATGACCAAGCGGTAGCATGTCACAATCCGGCCAGTGACCTTCACCAACATATTCACTCCACTTTTCACACCGCTCAAACATTCCGTAGAGTAAATCCCAGTGATCCCAGAAATCGTCCGTCATTCTCCACATATTCGCATTTTCAATTAAAGTGTCAGCAAATTCAAGTGGAGCAGGTCCCGGCGAAAGGCTTAGAACCATCTCTCTTCCACAGTGATCAATAGCTTTTCGAATGAGCTCAATTTCTTCTTTATGAAAATAGTAAAGTCTTGATGCAGCTATATCATCTACCTTAACGAAGTCCAGTCCCCATTCGGCATATAGCTCAAACAGAGAATTATAGTATTCCTGAGCACCTTTCTTTGACGCGTCAATCCCATACATATCCGTATTCCATGGGCAGATGGAGTTGGGGTGAGCGATGTCACGTGCTCGAACCTCTGTACCCAGAATTGGTGTGTTGGCATGTACTGCTTGGCGAGGAATTCCACGCATGATGTGGATGCCAAATTTTAATCCCAAACCATGTACATAGTCAGCTAATGGCTTAAAGCCCTTTCCCTTTTTTGAAGAAGGAAAACGATTCGCAGCTGGGATGAGCCTTGAATAGTCATCCATCTCAAGTGGAACAAACGGACGATAAATAGACGAGTTGGCCCCCGCTTCATACCATTGAATATCCACCACAATATATTCCCAGCCATGTTCCTTTAAATATTTGGCCATATACTCTGCATTGCCTCGAACTTCTTCTTCTCTAACTGTTGCCCCGTAGCAGTCCCAGCTATTCCAACCTAATGGGGGTGTACTTGCAAACATGTGATGTTTCATCCTTCATACCCGCCCTTCATGTATAATTTTGCTCTTGTCTTGAATAATAAAGGACGGAGATAAATACATCTATCACATTATTTTGCCTTTAGTTGTACAATATTGCTCCTAATTAAAACGAATCTCATTCATGAGCAGCAAATCCTTCCCAGTACGGAACTCTCCTGGTGAGAATCCAACCCAAGAATGAAATACCTTAATAAAATAACTACTACTTGCATATCCAATTTGATTGGCGATCTCCTCGATCGTATAATCGGTCGTTCGCAGGAGGGTAATTGCTTTTTCCATTCGCACCTTTGTGACAAACTCCATCGGTGAAAAAACTGTGTGCTTTTTAAATAATCTTGAAAAATGGTATTTTGATAGTTGAACACGCGCAGCAATTTCCTCTAGACTTTGTAAGGAGTGATATTCTTCGGTCAATATTCGTGCTGCTAGAGTGACTTTGTCTGGCCATCCCTCTGCTACTTGTTCATATCCTTTTCCATAACGATAAAGCTCCATTACAAATTGATAGACGATGGACGATGCCCGAAAACCATCTGTAATTTGATTCTTCACCGCTGCTAAGTACGTACTTTTTAAAAAGTGGATGGGAGAGCTGTCCTCCTGAATTCTAGGTATTCTTCCGAGCATTTTTACGACTTCCTGCCACTCTTGTTCAATTTTCCTTGGGCGAAAAAGGATAAAATAGAACTCCCACTCCTCGCTATCCGTCGGCAAGTAATATCTGTGAGTACTCGGTATTTCCACCATAAAAGCAGAACCTGGCTCTACCCTGTGAACTTTTCCATTGATATCAATATCACCGAAACCAGATACAGTATACTGGAAAAGATATAACGGACCATCCTTACGTCTTAACCCATCCCAATCATAGCTTTTCTCTTGTATCTTTTGGTGGCCAACGGCAAATAACTGATAAAACGAACTTTGGAAAGTATCCAAAAAACGAAATCCATACACCTCATTACTCATCTATCAACACCTTACCCACAAGTTTTTTGTTCATAACCATTTATACATAATCCAAAATGTTTGATAGATTGTGGATAACCGCTAGAGGCTTATGGTTTGTTTCTGGCTCTCTTTTCCGATGGTTAAACCAAAGTGATTGCCATCCCGCTTTCGATGAGCCAACAATATCATTCTCCCATGAATCACCTACGTATAGTAATTCATGAGGCAATAGATTTACATGCTTTCTCACATGATGAAAGATATCTGGATTGGGCTTAGCTACCCCTACTCCATCAGATACAAAAATGAGATCGATAGGAATATGACTTTTCAGCCCTAAAGAAGAAATTTTAATGTGCTGATGCTCCACCGGACCATTTGTGATCATCCCTACGGTGATCCCCTTCCTTTTAATTTCTTCAAGAAGATTCGGTACCTCCGGGAACATCTTAAGCTGACTCTGATTATACTCGTATTGGTTTTGAAACAATCGAGCTGTTTCAGAATCTATCGTTATATCCATACCTTTTAAAGCCAAGATCATCCTCTTTGTTCGCAGCTCGACTAGAGACATTTTCCCTGCCACATAGTCCTTCCACAACCAATCACTAGCTTCTCTAAACTTTATATATAGTACATTCATATTCAATTCTGAAGCTACTTCCGGGAGCAGTTCTTCTACCGTTTTTTCAAAAGGATATTGCGAGTCGTGTAATGTATCGTCTAAATCAAAAAATAGTGCTTTAATGGTCATAATCTTCTCCTCTTATAATTCGTGATATTTGTGCTGACAGAAATTCCAGCTTTTTTTATCGGTAAGAATATGCTATTTTTATGATAATCCTAGAAAATAAGAAACTTGGTGAAAAAATGAAATACGAAAACAATGCTTTTTTTAGAATGCTAGAAATTGTAACCGCTTTTTTTCAACTTAATATTTTATGGCTTTTATTTTGTCTTCCCGTGATTACCATTTTCCCTGCGACCGTTGCGATGTATTGTGTCACTCGACAATGGATTATCCACAAAGACTATAGTGTCTTTCGTTCTTATATGAAATTTTTCAAAGAGAATTTCAAACAAAGCTTTGTGCTTGGGTTGATTTGGTTAGCGCTGTTCGGTCTATTATTTTTAGACTTTACCTTGATGAATAGCCTTGGGTCTTTACAACCTATCTTCTATTCTATCTTTTTACTGATCGGATTTATATTATTACTAACAACTATTTATATATTTCCAATGATGTCCCACTACCGTATGAAAACAATCGATATTGTAAAAAACTCATTTTTCTTTTCACTACGATTCTTCTCAACCACGTTTTTGTCCTTGCTATGTATTGCGGCTACAGGGATGATCCTTTATTTTTGGCAAATTACCTTTTTATTCATCTATTGTGTCTGTGCTTTTTGTATCAGCTTTCTTTGTCATCGTGTATTTCAAAAAGTTCAAGAACAGGTCAAAACCTTATGATGTAATGCAATTAAAAAACCGAGTACTACCCTTTTCGGTATGTACTCGGTACGTATGATAGCATTCTTAGAAACTATCTTTGAAATTCTACTTTTCCTTCAAATTTTCCAAATATTTTATCGCATCAGCTAAGTTAGCAACCGGCACGATTTCTAAGTCATATCCACTGTTCTTTACTTCATCTAGCGCATCTTTTTCATTGGTGTCAAGCTCAGTCAAATCTTTTGGAACAAAGAAAATATCTGTTCCCTGTAAAGATGCCGATGTAACTTTATGTCTTATACCGCCTATCTGCCCAATATTCCCATCATGGTCAATGGTACCAGTTCCAGCTATTTCATATCCCTTAGTAAGGTCTTTTCCAACAAGCTGCTTATAAATCTCTAATGAGAACATTAAGCCCGCAGATGGACCGCCAATATCCTCGCTTTTAAGCTCAACCTTTCTAGCTACATCTACAATAAACTCTTCTTCAGGAGTGATCCCAAGACCAATACGGTTCGTCTCTTCATCTAGAGTAATAATTTCTATTCTTTCTTCAAGAGTTTTACCATTTCTCCCAAAGTTTAAAGAAACAGTGTCTCCTGCTTTTTTATTCTTTTCTATATAATTAATGAATTCGTTTCGCTCCGATACCTTTGTTCCATCTACTTCCGTGATTATATCCCCAACCTTTAGAATACCATTTGCCTTTGATTGTTCTGAAATTCCATATACAAAAATACCGTTATAATCAACATCAAGATCTTCTCCGGCTTCAGAAAAGCTAGATACTATCGCATTTTGTTTAGAATCTCTCATCATGAAGTTTAGGAGATCATCATATTCCTGATCTGTTAAATCCTGTTGCACGTCAGAGGCCTTTTTTATTTCCGTATGTGGAGCTAACAGCCCATACAGTAAATAATAAATATTGCTAGCTTCTGAGGATAAGACAGTCGTTAAATAGAAGTTACCTTTCTCTTCTTTATATCCATCTTCAACATTTACCAATGAACTTAAATCATCTGTGTTTCCCGGCTGATACAAATAATAAGGGGTTGGAATTAAAGCCAGAATTAATAAAAATAATAGAATGAAGAAAAAATTCTTGATGCGTTTTGACATTCGTTTCATGATTCACCTGCTATAATTTTTTTGCTAAAAGTCAGCCAGGAGTAATTCGACACGTTCTGTCAAAATCCCTTTAATCTATTATGCTTCTCTTTCACGAAGCCTTTCCCCAGGAATGATCTTTGGTACTTCAACCACTCTAGCTAAAATGATTGCCACAATACAGATACAACCTGCTAGTAAAAAGGCAAAGGTAAATGGGAGGGCTTTTACAACAATCGGTCCAACAAACGCAGATAACCCGTAGGCTTGGTACATAAAGCCGTAGTTACTTCCCATGTTTCTTACACCAAAATAGTCTGCAGTAACTGATGGGAAAAGAGCGAGAAAACCACCGAAGCAAAACCCTATTAAGGAAACAGCAATTAAAAACAGAGGATAGTTCATCATTCCTGTACTCATATAAAACATCATCACGGCTGTTAAGCCATAGATGGTGATTAATGTAGGTTTCCGTCCAAAACGATCGGATAGTTTCCCCCATACAATACGCCCTGCAGCATTAAACAGAGCAATTACCATAACCGCATTTCCTGCTTGTTCAAGTTCAAGATTTGCCATATCCACTCCGATGTCGACCGCAAAACTAATCACCATTAAACCGGAAACACTACCAAATAAAAACATGAACCATAATAAATAAAACTGTTGAGTTCGAAGCATTTGTTTTGGTGTAAACTGATTGCTCGCATCTACAAATGTTTTTACCTGACTATTAGATGTTTGTTGTCTAGGTTGATACTTTAATACTTGCTCTTCTGTTGGATTTTTCAGCAACTGTGCCCCAGCAATAACAAACAACAAATAAATGATTCCTAAATACATAAAGGTTGATGAAACTCCCGATAATTCAATTAGATATCCAATCAACGGTTTATAAATAAGTCCACCTAGTCCAAACCCTGCAACAGCTACACCGCTTATAAATCCTCTTTTATCAGGAAACCACTTTACACATGCGGATAATGGACAAACGTAGGTCATTCCGATTCCAATTCCTCCGATAACACCATAGAAGAAATACAGCTGTAAAAGTGAAGTTGCCTGGCTTGATAGCATTAATCCAATTCCTAGCAGCAAACCTCCAATCGTCGCGACCCACCTAGGTCCAATTTGGTCTTGTAGCCTACCAGCAAAAATCGTTGCAAATGCAAAAACAGCAATCGTTATCGAAAAAGTAACAACTACATCTTCCCTAGCCCAACCAAACTTATCTATAAGCGGCTGATTAAACAGACTCCAAGCATACACCGCCCCTAAATTAATTTGAATAAGAACTGCTCCCAACACTACTAACCAACGATTCAAATATAAAACCCTCCTTAAGTTTAGAAAATTGCCCATTAAAAAAGAGACCAGCGGTGATGGAAATTCATCATCGCTGGTCTCTTCTATACTCACAAACATTGTGTTTACATAAGCAACCAAACAAAATTAATAATTACAAATAAAAATGATTTCCCTTCCCCTTGTCCGAATGACATTGAAAAGAGCTATCACGATTTTTTTCTAATTATAAGTGGCTGTGTATGATCGGTCAAGAAAAATTATTAATACAGATAAACAGATTAGTAAAGCTTAGCACGTTAAACACCCCCTTTGCTTTGCAAAGGGGTTTATTCATAATCCATATTCTTTAATTTTGTTATATAAAGTACCTCTAGATATACCTAATAGAGTGGCTGCCGCACTTTTATTTCCATATGTCTTTCTTAACGCACTCTCAATCTGCAACGCTTCTACTTTTTTTCCTTCCATCTCTTGTTGCTTCTTTTCTTTTAAAGGCAACCTTTTCTTTTCTACTACCTCAATTATATTTTCCGGTACATCTTCGATTGTAATAGTAGACTGGTCTGATAAAATAATAAATCTTTCCACTATATTTCTAAGCTCTCTTACATTCCCTGGCCAATCGTATTCTACAAGCATTTTCAACACTTTCGAATCAATTTGCGGGATCTTTTTATGATAATTAGTGCAGAACTCATTTACATAATGTTTAATTAGTGGAGCAATATCCTCCGTTCTCTCCCGTAAAGGTGGGATATGAATGGAAATTACCGATAAGTGATAGTACAGCTTTTCATTAAACTCTCCTTCCCTCACCAAATCTTCCAACGATTGAGATGCTGATGCAACTATTCGAGTGTTTACCGTAACATCTTCTTTTCCGCCGACCCGATAAAAAGAGTGCTTTACTAAATAATCTAATAATTTCTCTTGGAGAGACAAGGTCATTTTATCAACATCTTCAATAAAAAGAGTTCCATTATATGCCTGTTCAATTTTTCCTATTTGTCTTGTCTGGCTTCCCTCAATAAATGATTCGTTTTGGAAACCAAATAGTTCTATCTCTAGTAGAGCAGGCGGAATAACCGAACAATTAATCGTTACGTATGGACCAGTACTTTTAGAGCCCCCATAGTGAATTGCTTGAGCAAGCATTTCTTTCCCTGCACCCGATTCACCCCTTAATAAAACAGGGATATCTGCATGGGCAACCTTTTGTGCCATCCCAACAGCTTCTTTAATTTTCTTAGATACACCAACAATAGAGGAATAAGGATGGTCTTGATGTACGAGTACGGGCAAAGTTGATGTTAATTCTTCGTTTAATCGAATGATTTTTGTAATATCTCTTTCAATTGCGATTCCGCCTTCAATCTGATTATTTACAATGATTGGCGCCGCATTAATCAACACATGATTCACTTTGTTCGGACGATGATAGGCTCCACGAACTTGTCTTCCTTCCTGCAGTATTTTGTTTAATACAAGAGACTCTGAGTCAAAGTGATCTTTAAGTTTTCTTCCAAGGATTTTATCCTTTTTTATTTTATAAGTCAGTTCTGAGGTATTGTTCCAACATACAACATTGCCTTCTTTATCAACAGCTGTCACGGCATCATTAATAGTTTCTGATAATATGTGGAAGTAACCCTTTACTTTTTCACATTCCTGTTCGAGGAAGGGGATCCACTTATCGGCCGTTATAATTCCTATTAATTGATTATTTGTATCCTTTAAAACTACTGGCCTTTGCCAATTCATTTTTTCCACGGATAAATCACTAGATACTACCACAGAAGAGGGTGTCCATTCGACTTCATTAATCCAATCTTTTATATGAGTATCTTGGTTCCCAATAGATAGAAGTTTTCTTTCATCCTTCAAAATAGTAAAGTACGCCTCATTGAGAGCCACAACCACGTGAGAAGAAATTAGTTGTTTCACTATCTCTCCTAATGGAGCATGCCCATTCGTAATTGTTCTGATCTCTTCTATAGATTCCATCATTTTTTGAAACATACGATACATCCTTCCTACATCTTTCTATTAACGTACCATACTTTATTCTCTTATTTCCAGGAACGAAAGACAATAGAAAGTGAAAGAAATAGGATCAGTCTAATTAAACACCAGTTTTTTTCGGTTAAACTTTAACTTGTTCATTATAGATAAATAATACTCGAATTCACGTACAACCATTAGCAAATGTGCTCTTGCTTCAAACGTTTCCCAGTTTTCTGGCGGAGGCACTCTTCTGAAATCCTCTTCTACCCTTTTTAACCTTTCTAGATACGATTGGTCTATTCTATCTGTATAAAAGTAGGATGCCATATAGTCTAGGAAATCTGCGAAGATATACCGTTGTTCAATCATTGGATGCACCAGTTCTAAAGTAGGGAGCATTCTTACTAACAAATCTATTTGTTTCTCTCGGATAGTAAAATAGCGATAATAGTAATCTTCCTTTTTAAAGAAATTATTTTCCACATCCGTAAAAGCAAGAGTCTTGGCTTCTTTAATTATGTCCACCGTTTCTATAATCTCTCTTTCTGTCCAAAGTTTCTTATTTGTTCGTAAAAACTCTGCAATCTCAATCAAAAGGTGTTGGAACTTATTCTCAACTTCTACTTGTTTTACTATTAGTTTTCTATCTAGGCTAGGCATATACACATTTACGAATAATGCAGAACCAATCCCAATGATTACTAACGCCACTTCATTTAATATTACTGGGATAGCAATACTTCCTGAGGTATATATATGTAAGATAATCACAGAACTCGTGACAACCCCTTCATTAATTTTAAAAAGGACGGTGGTAGGAATAAAGAATAATAAAAGTAGGCCTATTGCAACTGGATAGAATCCTAACCCTTCAAAGAAGATGTACGTAAATGGGATTGAAAGCATACAAGCAAAGAAGCGTGAAGAGGCACTATTTAAGGATTTTTTCTTTGATGTTTGAACACATAAAATGGTTATAATAGCACAAGTAGCATAAAAATCTAATTCAAAAAATTGACTAATTGTAATCGCTAAAGAAACTGCAATAGCCGTTTTTACTGTCCGTAAACCTATTTTATATTTCATTGTAGTATTAATTCCCTTCCCGCTTATTATTGTTACTAATTAAACGAAAAACTGCTCCCACTAGGTAGCAGTTTTTATATCTAATTCCTTTGTTATATCCAACCCCTGAATTTACAGGCCTCAACCATTCTTTGCAATCCTACTATATAAGCTGCTAATCTCATATTCACATGTAATTTGACTGATGTTTCATGTACTTTATTAAAGGATGAGATTAGTAATCTTTTTAATTTTGCTTCTACCTCTTCTTCAGACCAATAATACCCTTGGTTGTTTTGGACCCATTCAAAGTAAGAAACAATAACCCCTCCCGCATTAGCAAGTACATCAGGAACAATAATTACTCCTTTATTTGAAAGTATTTCAGTGGCACGAATGGTGGTCGGACCGTTAGCTGCTTCCACAACAATTTTCGCCTGTATATTTTGGGCATTCTCGTCTGTAATTTGATTGGCAATCGCAGCGGGAATAAGTATATCACAAGGCATTTCTAACAACTCTTGATTTGTCATTCGATTGGAAAATATGGTTGTTACCGTTCCAAAAGAATCTCTGCTATCAAGCAAATAATCTATATCCAACCCCTTAGAATCGTAGATGGCTCCATAAGCATCGGAGATCCCAGTGATAATTGCACCTTCATCATATAGAAACTTTGCTAAAAAACTTCCCGCATTACCGAACCCTTGAATGTTGATTTTTGCCCCTTCTAAAGAAATACCCGCCATTCTTACCGCTTCTTTTAAAACAATCGTTACTCCTTTTGCTGTTGAAGACTCTCTTCCAACAGATCCTCCTAAGACGAGAGGTTTACCAGTTATAAATGCAGGTGAATCAAATTCACGAATATGACTATATTCATCCATCATCCATGACATTATTTGTGAATTAGTGAAAACATCGGGGGCAGGAATGTCCTTTGTTGGCCCTACAATTTGGCTAATTGCTCGAACGTACCCTCTACTTAACCGTTCGAGTTCAGCGAAGCTCATTTCTCTGGGGTCACATTGGATTCCACCTTTTCCTCCCCCATAAGGTAGACCAGTAATTCCACACTTGATGCTCATGCAAATTGAAAGTGCTTTTACCTCTTCAATTGTCACATCAGGATGAAATCGAATTCCCCCTTTTGTGGAACCTACTGAGTCATTATGTTGAGCACGGTACCCCGTAAAGACCTTCACTGTTCCATCGTCCATTTTAATAGGTATTCTTACCGTTAATAATCGCAATGGCTCCTTTAATAACTCAAAGACTTCTTGACTATAATTCATTTTTTCTAGTGCCTGTCTAATGATGCTTTGTGTACGATCTAGCACATTTACCTGTTCGGAGTTAGCTTCTAATACTATTGGCTTAACCGTCATAATTTTTCCCCTTCATTTTCACTAAGCAATTTGTTTATATTTTTCAAACGTTTTGTTTAATGCACTAGATGGAGCTGGTGTTAATAGGCTAATCACTACTATTGCAGTGGTGCAAGCCAAGAAACCAGGTACAATTTCATATAGGGTATTCTTTAAAACGGGGATACTAGCCCAAATAATAACCGTAATAGTTCCCGTTAACATACCTGCAAAAGCACCCCATTTATTCATACGTTTCCAGTAAAGGCTCATAAGGATGACTGGTCCAAAGGCTGCCCCAAACCCAGCCCAAGCATAGCCTACCAAAGATAAAATGGTACCTGTTTTATTAAATGCAAGGGCAACTGCTACTACTGCAACAATTAAAACCGCTAACCGGCTAACAAACAACAATTCCTTATCGGATGCTGCTCTTCGGAAGAAGGTCTTATAGATGTCTTCTCCTAATGAGCTGGCAGTTACTAATAACTGAGAAGAAATGGTACTCATAACAGCTGCTAACAGAGCAGCAAGTAAGAAACCAGTGATTATTGGGTGAAATAGGATCTCACTTAATTTAATAAAGACCGTTTCAGGATCATTTAACGGCAATCCCTCTTTTGAAAAATAAGCTAGGCCGATAAAGCCAGTGATCATTGCTCCTACAACTGAAATGATCATCCAGCCCATTCCTATTTTTCTTGCTTTTTTTATTTCTTTTGCCGAGGATATAGCCATAAACCGAACAATAATATGAGGCTGACCAAAATATCCAAGACCCCATGCCATAAGCGAAATAATTCCTAGTAAACTTGTTCCTTTAAATATATTAAAAAGGGTCGGATCAATAGCATTTATTTCGTTAAATGTTGGTCCAAGTCCGCCAACCTTCATTACCGTTACGGTTGGTACTAATACTAATGCGGTAAACATAATAAGTCCTTGAACAAAATCTGTCCAGCTTACTGCTAAAAATCCACCAAATAGAGTATAGGCAACTACAACTGCTGTAATAATCCACAATCCTACATGATAATCTAAGTTAAACGTCGTCTCAAATAGCACTCCACCAGAAACGATCCCAGAGGAAACATAAAATGTAAAGAATACAATGATGACAATTCCAGACATTAAGCGAAGTAGATTGGAAGTATCCCCAAATCGATTTTCTAGAAACGCAGGGATGGTCATTGAATTATTAGCTAATTCTGTAAAGGTACGTAACCTTGGTGCTACATACAACCAATTTAAGTAAGCACCTATTGTTAAGCCGATAGCAATCCATGTGGCACTTAACCCTTGAGAATACATTGCTCCTGGCAGACCCATCAATAACCAGCCACTCATGTCGGAGGCACCTGCACTTAAGGCTGTTACCGCCGGCCCGAGTGTTCTCCCCCCCAACATATAGTCCGAAACATTGGAAGTTCTTTTATAGGCAAAATAGCCAATGAGCAACATCCCAACCATATATATCCCAATAGAAAAGATTAACTGAATGTCCAAAACTGCATCCCCCTTATTTAACTCTTCCCATAGATCATATTGCATAATGTATTAAGAATTTCATTAGTTTATTTTTCTAGAAGTCATTTTTGCTTGCGTGAATAATAACAAGTAATCGTAGCCTCCTGCTTTTGAATCCGTACCTGACATATTAAATCCTCCAAAAGGATGTACCCCTACAAGAGCACCTGTACACTTCTTGTTAATATAGAGGTTTCCGCAATGCATAGTATTCAACGCATAATCAATTCTCTCCTCAATTTGCGAAAAGAAAGCTCCAGTTAAACCATAGTCTGTATCATTATAAATACGGATTGCATCCTCCCAATTAGACGCTTTACAGATGGCCAGAACTGGTCCGAAGATTTCCTCCTGCATGATTCGTGCCTTCGGATCTACATCAGCAAATACCGTTGGTTTGATGTAAAAACCATTTCCTTCTCCCTTTGAACCTCCAGTAAGCAGCTTTCCTTCTTCGTTACCAATCTCGATGTACTTTGTCACTTTATCAAACGACTTTTGATCAATGACGGGACCAATGGCTGCATTTTCTTCTGGCAAACCAATTTCTAGTTGCTTTGTTAGGGCGACTACTTTTTCTACCACTTCATCATAAACGGAGTCCACGATGATTGCCCGAGAGCCTGCTGAGCATTTTTGACCTTGGAAACCAAAGGCAGAAGCAACAATTCCTTTTGCTGCAGCATCCAGATCAGCTGTTTCATCAACGACAACTCCATCCTTTCCACCCATTTCTGCAATAACACGCTTTAGCCAAATTTGTCCTGGCTGCACTTTTGACGCACACTCATAAATCCTGCAGCCCACTTCACGAGAACCTGTAAAGGAAATAAATCGAGTTTGGGGATGTTCAACTAAATACTCTCCTACCTCTAATGCATCTCCCGGCAAGAAGTTAACTACCCCCTCAGGTAAACCTACTTCCTTTAGTAATTGCACAAACTTTGCCGCTATTATTGGTGTGTTATCAGCTGGCTTTAAGATTACACAGTTTCCTGCTACGATGCCTGCCACAGTAGTTCCAGCCATAATTGCTAGTGGAAAGTTAAACGGAGAGATTACAATTCCAACACCTAGTGGAATATAACTAATATGATTGTCATCACCATCGATTTTTGTTAATGGCTGATGTATATCTGTTTCACTTAGTCGAATCATTTCACGAGCGTAAAACTCTAAAAAATCAATTGCTTCTGCTGTATCAGCGTCTGCTTCTGCCCAATTCTTTCCTGACTCTAAAATCAATGCAGCTGAGAACTCGTGTTTACGTTCACGCATTAAAGCAGCTGCTCGGAATAAATAGTCTGCACGCTCGGTTGGAGACACCTTTTTCCATGTTTCAAATTTATCTAATGCAACGGACATGGCCTTCTCTGCTAATTCGGTCGAACCTTTACTAACATAGCCAATGATTTCATTAACGTTTCCTGGATTAAATGAAGTAATTTGTTCCTCCGTGTAAACTTCATCTGTTCCAATATATAGTGGATATTTTCTACCTAACTCCGCCTTAACTTTTTGTAAAGCTGTTTGCATTGCCAGTTTATTTTCCTTAACATGAAAGTCTGTAAATGGTTCATTTTTAAATGGTGAAATTGCTAGTGTAGTTGACATATACATTACCCCTTTAGTTTTTTAATATATTGCTTTAAATCTCTTATTTGAAAAAGTTTTTCAGAACAAACCATACATTCGCAGGTCTCTCTGCTAGACGTCTCATAAAGTAACCAAACCAGTCAATTCCGTATGGGACATAGACCCGAACTTTATATCCTTCTTTTACTAATTGATTTTGAAGATCCACACAAATTCCATAAAGCATTTGGAATTCAAATAAGTTCTTTGAGATATTAAATTTTTTCACCATTTCTTTCGTTTGAGCAATTACCTTCGGATCATGCGTCGCAATAGCTGTGTAATTACCATTTAATAGATGGGTTTCAATGCACTTAATAAAATTTGCATCTACTTCTACTTTTTCTGGAAAGGCAACTTCAGGTGATTCTTTGTAGGCGCCTTTTACTAAACGTAAGTTTGCCTTACACGCATCCATTTCTTTTATATCGTTGTCCGAACGGTATAAGTAAGCCTGTATGACAAGACCTACATGATCGCCATAAATCTCCTTTAACTCTTTAAAAATATCAACAGTCACTTGGGCATGAGCATAATCCTCCATATCAATCCGAACAAAGTTACCATACATTTTTGCTCTATCTAGGATTCTCTTCATATTTGCCACACATAGGTCTCTACTAATATCCAATCCTAGTGATGTCATTTTTAATGATAGATTAGATTGTACTGAGGACTGTGCAATCGCATCTAATGTAGCAATACACATACTTGCCGATTCATTCGCTTCTTCCTCCGTAAAAACAAACTCCCCTAAGTGATCTAATGTAGCAACCTTCCCTTCAGCATTTAGTTTTTTCACCGCATTGATTGCTGTCTTAATGGTATCTCCAGCAACAAACCGGGTAGCTCCTAAACGTAATCCATATTTTTTCGCTAGCTTGTTTGCTGATGGATTCTTCCCAAGTGATTGGAACATATTTCTCATAATTAATTCCATATCATACACTCCTTCATTTTGTAAACTTAAACAATTGTGTTCAAAATTGTTTAAACTCTTAAAATTTGAACAAAGTTGTTTAATAGATGAACCGATTATAGTATATAAAAAAAGACAGAATGTACTATTCTGGCACAAAATCTGACATACTTTTTTGATAATTCTAAAATTGGTTGAAAAATCTATGTGAATGCAACAAAAGAAAAGACACTTTGCCTCCTTGGCAAAGTGCCTCTCCCTCTCCACTTATTGGTGAACTTTATTCTATTCCTCATTCTCATATTTGTAACTATTATAATGGAGAATTCTAACAGAGACTTTCACATCCTTTAACGAGTTTTTATCTAAGTAAAAACGGTTAGAGGTCTTAATTTCTTGATATTTTTTTGGATTTGCTCTGTACCATCTTTCTCCTACATTGAGAACATCTAATCTCTTTTCAACACCATTAAGATAAAGCTCGGTTACTTTCGATTCGACATCTTTCTGAATAATATCCTTTACCTTTTTGATAGGAACCTCTTTTAATTTTTCTAAAAGATCAGCTTCCACTGAGATGTTTAGAGAGAACACAGGTGCGCTTAAATTATCTTCATACAAGACTTGAACCTTCGGAGTAGATAGCTTTAAGACAGCAATTAATTGTCCATCCTCTTCTACTTTTTGATTTAACGCCACATGTTTTTCTCTTAACCAATTAAGATAAACCGCATCTTTAAAAGGAAAGGTTTGAATGTACTTTTGTTGTTGAAACACCGAATATCCACTAAAGTATAAGATAGGATATGGTTCATCTGCCTTCCAACTTTCTTTATCAATACTCACAGTAGGAATCTTCGCCATCCCCATAGGCTCATGAAACTCTCTTAAGAAAAACATTAACATTGTCGGTCTAATCTCATCCTGTGCTATTTCGTATTGATTCTTCTTATATAGTACAGTGTACACAGCAGGATAATTAAATAAGGCCTTTACATTTAGAAGATCTTGCATATCCTCTGATGTAGAAATAATGCGAAGTGTTGGCCTCAGGGATCGATTTCTACCAATTTCTTTAATTACCTCATTAAACTTGTTCTCAACAATCGCTTGAGTAAGTATCAGTGTCTTTACATGCCCAAAAAACAAGGGAGGCTCAGACATTTTATAAAGATTGCTCACTGCCAAGTTGAGGGTTTCACCTTTAGCCGATGCCACAAAGATAGGGATCGGTTCAGTAGGTTTTCCCCCTTCCTGCTTTGCCACACTTGCAAAATTCAACCCTTGTAGATAGGCGGTGTATTCCTTGGTTTCCTCATTATAATCAAGTCCAATGGCTACAATATAGGTTAAGTCTTGAATATTTTTTAACCCTGAACAGCTTGTTAGCAGAAGACAGCCTATGATACAGATAAACCAACTTCTTTTCATGATCAATCTCCACCTCTTGTCTTGTCATTAGGACTCGTGGAGGATGTTCTTGTTTTGTAATACTGAGTAGGTGCTTTTAAAAAGGACTTAATCGCCTCTTTTAATGACACAGGGGCTACCGCTCCTAGATATGGAGAACCAAAGGAAGTAATGGTTGACAAATAAATAACGGTTAATATATAGCCAATAATGACACCAAATAATCCAAAAAAAGTACTTAAAATAAGTATCCCAAATCTGATGATTGTAATTGCTGAACTTAATGATTGATTCACTAAGGTAAAGGACGAAATATATGTAATCGCAGCAACTACAAGCATCGTGGGAGAAGTTAAGCCTGCTCTGATGGCTGCATCTCCCACAATTAAGCCTCCAAGGACTGCTACCGTTTGTCCAATTGCTCGTGGCAACCTTACTCCTGCTTCATTAAATAACTCGAACAAAAATAAGATAACAAACATTTCAATTGGTGCAGATAAGGGCAATCCAAAACGTGAAATAGATATCGTTGCTACAAGTAAGTACGGAATCTGCTCAATGTTAAAAGCTGAAAAAGCAATCCAAATTCCAGGTAAAAATCCTGACACCGTCACTCCTAACATCCTCATAATTCTTTCCATCGTTACATACGTATAGCTAATATACTGGTCTTCAGGAGATTTGGTTTGTAATAATAAGTTGGTTGGAGCAATGGAGACAGTTGGATTTCCTTCAACTAAGAGAGCAAATCGACCTTGAATCAAAGCCTGAACGATAAAGTCTGGCCGGCCCGTATAGTCCAAACTGGGTAGAATTGAATACGGTCGATCACGAATCAATGATTCCAAATCGTAAATACTCGTCAATACATCAATCTCTATCTTGTCTAGTCGTGTATGAACCTCTTCAAGTACCCTTTTGTCTATAATATCTTCTATATACATAAGGACTACTTTTGTATTGCTTCTTGTGCCAATTGTATATTTTTCGACACATAAAGAAGAAGTATTGAGTCTCCGACGAACTAATGAAATGTTTGTCTTTAAATCCTCAACAAAACCATCCTTTGGTCCTCTAATGGAGGTTTCAAGCGCTGATTCCTCAGGCTGTCTTTTTGGAAAATCACTCGCTTGAATACTTAATAACTCACTTTGAAAATCAAATAGCACATATCCTTCGAACAAAAGTTGTAACAAATCATCAATTGATTTATCAGTCACATCTTCCGCCTGAAACAAGGAAGTTAATTTCGCTTTCACTATGTCTTTCTCGTGACCGCTTATTCTTGGTAATATATATTGATCTAAATATTGGCTATCAACTATCGATTCAAAAAAGATAAACTTAAATTTCTCAGCTTTTTGACCATGTTCCTTACATAATAGATCTTCACTTTTCTTCAGCTTCTCTGAGATCAGGCTTGTTTTATCCTTTGATGTTTTATGAAGAACTGGATCCGAATTCATTTTCCTTCTCATGTTGTTTATCCCTCTTCTTTAAGACAAAAATAATAAAAGCTGATAGTAAAATCTGTAGTAGAAAAAAAGCTAGAGTTATGGGTAAGACATATAGATAAATGATTTGATAGAAAGTGAATGATTCAAACTTTATCAAAGAAACTCCTAATAATAAGAGATACATCATACCTACAATTTTAGGATTCAGCCGATACTCAGCCCTTTTTCGTGATAAAGAATGTCCTAAGAGGTACATAAATAATCCAATTCTTATAAGTGCACCACTTAACCATTGGTACAGAGCAAAGAAGTCTAGATTTGAGATGTATTCACCAATATTTAATACTCTCCACTGTTCATAGGCTGGATAGCGATGTTTCACTGACTCAACTACACCAAATTCCATGATGGAAGCTGAGAGTGGGCCAAAAATTAATCCGGTTAATACGGTCATTACTATCAGTAGTTGCTTAAATGTAATAGGTTCTTGTGAGAAAGGTTGTATCAAAACCACAATATATAGTTCTAACAGTCCCGCAAGAACATAGATTGTTCCTCTAAATAAAGGAATATATCCATCTGTTAATACAGGGAATAGAAGGCTTGGGTCCTTAAAGCTCGTATTAGTTAATGCAATAAAAAATCCTAGCAATACCACAATAGGTAACAATAGTCCACTTGCTATAGCCATCGTTTTTACACCAGATAGTGTAATGATGCAGCACACAATAATTAATACGATATTGATTATCATGATAGGTGCTTCAGCGAGAAAATAGGCACTTAACCAGATCATCAAGTCTCTAAAGGTTACATAAGAGCTAATAAATAAAAATAAAAAAACAGGAGCTAGTAATAAATAAGAAAAAGTGCGTCCAAATCGGTTTCGGACCATATGAAAAAACCCCTCATTTGGGCTGTTTTTTATGATGTAAAAAATTAACCAAAGAAAAATTATGGCAATCGGGTAAGCAACAATCACACTTAACCAACTATCCCTCCCGGCAGCTGTCAATAAATTTGGAATGAGTATGACATGGTTAAGCAAACCAGTTGATAGGACTAGCAATAGAAATAATTGTCTTGGTAGTAGTATCTTCCCTAGGTTTTGCATAAATTTCTCCTATTTAGCAGTTTTAATATTAAATTCACCTAAACTTCAGTTTTTATGTTGTACATAGTTGAAAAAGATTATAAGAAACAACATTAGGTTGATTGCCTTTGATCGTCTGACTGCAAGGGTTATTCGGACAGGACTCGTTGGAATTGGCACTTGGGAGTCCGAATCCAAGGGTTATTCGGACAGGACTCGTTGGAATTGGCGCCTGGGTGTCCGAATCCAGGGGTTTTTCGGACAGGACTCGTTGGAATTGGCACTTGGGAGTCCGAATCCAGGGGTTTTTCGGACAGGACTCGTTGGAATTGGCACTTGGGAGTCCGAATCCAGGGGTTTTTCGGACAGGACTCGTTGGAATTGGCACTTGGGAGTCCGAATCCAGGGGTTTTTCGGACAGGACTCGTTGGAATTGGCACTTGGGAGTCCGAATCCAGGGGTTTTTCGGACAGGACTCGTTGGAATTGGCACTTGGGTGTCTTATGCACCCGAAAATAGGGACCCTTTGTCTTTCGACAAAGGGTCCCTATTTTACACATGTAAGTAGCTTTCTTTCATTCTTATTTGAATACATATTTTGATCAGCTTGAGCGAATAGTCTAGTCATTTGTCCAATCGAATTTTGAGAAAAAGCACATCCAATAGATAGTTTAATCTCTAAATTTAAGGAGCTAGTATTATACTCTTGGATCCTATTCAATATTTGGGAAACAAGCTGTTTAGACTCTCCTTTTGCTATTTCTTTAACGAGTAAGACAAATTCGTCTCCACCTAATCTTGCGACCGTAATGGTTTCCGAAGAAAATTCTTGGAGTACCCGCGCTGCGTTTTTAATTAGTTCATCGCCTTGTTTGTGTCCATATGTATCGTTCGTCGCCTTTAGATCATCTAAATCACAAACAAGAATAGCCACAGACGAGTTCTTATCCTCATTCAACACGGTACACTCTGATTCGAAAAAATCTCTATTATATATTCCCGTTAATGAGTCATGATTAATTCGATATTCTAAATCTCGCTGATATTCTATCCATTTCTTCCGCTCTACTTTCCTGTAAACCGGCAAATTCATTAGACCTACTAGTAAACCTAATGAGAAGTAAAGCAACCACATATATTCCCCTACTCACTATGTAAATTATTTACTATTCTTAATATAATTGGCAATTAATACTATTATTATAGTTCTTTATAACTATACTGTAAATAAATAGATATATGTTCTAAAATAAAATAAAGTAACCAGAATTTGATCTAGTTACTTTAGATTTTATTCATAAATTAAAGATGTTTTGTTCTCTTACTTTTAAAGAAATACAAAACAAATAATAAAACAAACCATAATGGTGTCAACATTAATGCTGAACGAGTGGATTCTGAAATAAGCATCACAAGTAAAATAAACCCAAAAAGTGCTAGTACAACATAATTAATAAATGGTGTTAGAGGAGCTTTAAATACTGATTTTTGATGTAAATCAGGACGAGTTTTCTTATATCTAATATGAGAGATTAATATAATGCTCCACACCCAAATGAAACAAATGGCACTTATGGTTGTCACAATTCCAAAGGCTTGCTCGGGGATGAGTTTACTTAAAAGTGTCCCCACAGAAACAATGACCGTTGAAATAAGTAGTGCATTACTTGGCACTGCATTTTTGTTTAATTTTGAAAGCATACCCGTTCCACCATTTTGACGTCCTAAGTTATACATAATACGGCTTGTAGAGAATAATCCACTATTACTCGCAGATGCAGCAGACGTTAATACGACAAAGTTAATGATTCCAGCTGCAACGGGAATACCAACTAAACTAAAGGTCTTAACAAAAGGACTTGTATCTGCATTCAACTGGTTCCATGGATTAATAGAAAGCAGAACAATTAGAGCACCTACATAAAAGAACAGAATTCTTAAAGGAATTTTGTTTATCGCTGAAGGAATATTTTTCTTTGGATTAGCTGTTTCTGCAGCTGATACACCAACCAACTCTACTCCAACAAAAGCAAATACGACCATTTGGAAAGAAAACAAAAAGCCGCTAATTCCATTCGGGAAAAACCCTCCGTGTTGCCATAAATTTTGTACAGACACCGTTCCTGCCTCTGTTTTAAATCCAATAACTAGTAAAACAACCCCAATAACAATTAAAGCAAGAATCGTTATAACCTTAATAATAGCAAACCAAAATTCTAATTCTCCAAAAAGCTTTACTGTTAATAGATTCAATCCTAATAAAATGATTAAACAGATGAGTGCTGGTACCCATTGCGGAATATCGAACCAATACTGCACATACATTCCTACCGCAATAATATCGGCCATCGCCGTCATAATCCAACAGAACCAGTACGTCCACCCTGTTACAAAGCCTGCCCATGGCCCAATATAATCCACTGCAAAATCGGTAAACGATTGATAACCTGCATTCGATAACAAAAGCTCCCCTAATGCTCTCATAACAAAAAAGGTTGCTATACCCACTATTAAATAAGCTAAGATGATTGAGGGACCTGCTAATGAAATTGCTTTTCCTGAACCTAAAAATAAGCCGGTACCAATCGTTCCACCAATTGCGATTAGTTGTACGTGACGATTTTTCAGTTCCCTTTTTAACTCATGCTGTGCCACTTGAAATTCCTCCGTTTTCTCTCTAATAATTATTGTAAGAATAATAGCCATAAAAAAAGAGACTGGAGTTCCCCCCAATCTCTTAAAACGTCAGAATAACAAATACACATGGTAAAATGATAAAAGAGACTTACTTACTCTTCCAATCATACCAAATAGTATCTTTACTCTTCTGTCCTTTTGCCTGAGATTGTGAACCCTTCGGCGTCGCAATACGCGATCTCTCCAGAAGCCGCTCCTGTTATAGTTTGACCCATAACAATCATAGCTCGCTTAATTATTTTATTTACAGCCTAGATTTGTTGCTTTCAACAAACTCCAAAGCTATTATCGTACAATAATTTGTAATTCTAACAGTATTCTTTTAGTTGGTCAAGAATATTTTTGTGATATGTTGATCAATTTAATTTAACACATTATGAACCTACTATTTGATAAGTAGATCCTTCTGATTGTTTGCTTGGATATGTAGTCACCACTAAAAAAATAAAGAATAACCGTTGCACCAAATAACCAACGGTAAATATCTGTTCTTTCTAACCAAACGGACCACCTAGATTTCATAATACACCTTCTCCTAATTACTTCACTCAAATTTCAGTAATTATTCAAGACAAACCTTAAGAAAACCTTAAAATAAAAAATGCCCTTAACAAAGAGCATTTTACTTTTGAATAGTATTATCAAATAGTTGAGACTCTAACTTACGAACCCAATTATAATATCCTAGCAAAATTAGGAGTAATACTGGGTCCACAATCGCTGCATGCCACAGCTTCCACCAACCATAGTGAAAATATCCCCAAGGTTCGGGAAGCAAGGTTATCGATTCATAGATTAGAATTCCAATTACCCAAAAGAAAATATAAATGAATCTTTTCCAAACCGATTTTTTAAAAGGAAACCAGTTCAGAAACATCATATTAACTGGTGGAATAAGCACAGTATGTGGAAGGAGACCTACCCAATCAATACCTTTATTAAAATACCAATATCCATGATATTTAAATTCTACAAAAAGATCAAAGCCCACCTGAAATGCAATTGTAAACACCCAAATATGTACAATTTGATTAGCAGTCAATCTTTTATTCGTTTTAAAGGCAATAAGATTAAAAAGTATAATGGCAATAATCAGACCTATCATATCATTTTCCTTTTTTATTTTTTAAACTTCCCATAATATAGGTAACTTACACATAAATTCCCCTACTATTTATCTCAACCTATTTCATTTCCCATATAAAAGTAACCGCACTTTTAGGAGGAAGAGTATACGTAAAAAATGAACCTCTATCATTAACTTGAAACCTTGTTTCATTATCACTAGGATTTAAGGCGATAAGTACAGTAGAATGATCAAGGTTTTCATAGGCAATCGTCTCAATGATTCCAGGAAAGCTTGTTGAAGCAATTCTTATCGCTCCAGCTTGAACGAATTTACTTGCGTGCCCGATTGAATAGTATTCAACATTCATCGTCACTTTCCCAGTTTCCTGATTAATCGTGACAACCCCACGGCAATTTTCACAACCTCCATTGGTTGGCCCTCCTTTTTCATCTAGTGCCATATTCCACATCAACACACTCTTCGCCCAGTTTCTTGGACCTCCAATAATCAAATTGGACATTTGCCAACTTAAATTATCCCCAAAATCCTCGCTCCATTCACCACCACTGCACTCAGATAGATAAATATGTTTATCAGGGAAATTGGCATGTACTCGAGTCATAGATTCCGGTGTTCCTTTATAACAATGAAACGCAGCTCCCTCTGTATATTTGTTCGCGTCCTCATGTTGAAGCACTGTAGAAATAAATTCGGAAGCCCCCTCCCAGTTATGATCATAGGCAATAATTTTTGTATCGATCTTGTTCGATTCAAGTGCCGGACCTAAGTATTTTCCAATAAACACAGCTTGTTCTTCCGCGCTCATACTCATCGTTGGATAATTAGGTGACGTAAAGTCTGGCTCATTTTGAATAGTAATACTATCAATCGGAAGCCCTTTTTCTTCATATGATTTTATATAACGAACGAAATAGTCTGCGTAGGCTTTGTATGTTTCCTCTGTCGTATAGTCAAGGTACCAACCATTAAATGTTTTTTCTCCGTATTTCATCCATGATGGTGCGGTCCATGGTGTTCCCATGATCTTCAGATTCTGGTTTTGGCTTCGAGCCTCCAGTAGGACATTGATAACCTCTTGATCTTTATCCACCGAAAAGCGACTTAAACTAATATCCTCTTCATCCGCATACGTGTAGCTGCTCGCATTTCCTTTATCATCAACTGAAAAATCAGATCCTCCAATTGAATGTCTTACATAACTGATATGAATACCATTTGCTGAAAACAAGTCCTTTAGAAGCATCTCCTTAGACGATTGGTTTAATTTATTATTTATTAAATAGGCCGAAGAACCGGTTATCGCAGCCCCAAACCCATCCATCGTTTGGTATTTTGTTTCACGGTCGATCGTGATGGTTTGGATATTTTTTTCTTTTATTTTCGAAAATGGTAGTGGAGATTTTTGAGTAAGAAGGTTCTTTTGATCACCCGTTGTTAGCCAGATAGAAGCCTCATTCCGTTCCACCGATGACTCTCGGTTCTCTGCTCTTTCCTTAAAAATTGAGAACGTGCTAATACCACCTAATAACAAAAATAGAAAGACTAGAAGTATAATTTTGTGATTGTAGTTCATATTTGTCACCTCTTTGGTTTTATTTCGCACATATTTAAACCAACCAACAAACTTATTTTCAAAAAAATCCCCACAAGCACATAACGAACTTGTGGGGGAAAATTAATAGGATTATCTTCTTGCCTGATTATCCTTACTGTTTTTTTCACTTTGCTTTTCATGCTTCAGCTTATTTTCATTTGACTTGTTTGAGTTTGCTTTAGATAATTCGTTTTTATCTGAGTCAGCATTCGTTGCTTGATTAAATTGCTGACTAATTTCTTTTGATATGGTGATACTGCCTTTCAAGCGAATATCCGTAGAAGAGCTACCAACGTAGATAGGTACCTCACCAGAAGGCATCACCCATTCATTTTTCTCTTCGTCATAATAAGATAATGCTTTTGCATCAAGCTGAATTGTTACACCACTTTGTTTACCTGGCATTAATTCAAGCTTTTGGAATCCTGCTAATTGTTTTGGAGCTGTTTCAACATCCGTCGGCAATTCACCAGTATACACCTGAACAACCTCTGAACCTGCTACATCTCCAGTATTCCTTACATTTAACGAGACTTCAATCGATGGTTCTTCCGTTTTCTTCGATGAATTTACCTTTGTTTTTAAATTCTTATAGCCAAAGTCTGTATAAGATAATCCATGACCGAAGGAGAACGCCGCATCAATATCCGCTTTTTCAAAGCCACGGTATCCAACGAAAATTCCTTCCGTATATTTAGTTACTTCGTTAATTCCTGGATATTGCTCTTCTGAAGAAACTGGTGTTGAATCTTCATCTACTGGGAAGGTAACCGGTAATTTACCCGATGGATTTACATCTCCGAATAGTACATCGGCAATGGCGTTCCCTTGTTCTTGTCCTGGGTACCATGCTTGGACAATTGAAGGTACTTGATCCTTCCAATCTCCCATTTCAATAGCTGTTCCACTTTCATTCACAACTACCACGTTTTTGTTCACTTTTGCTACTTCTTTAATCAGTTGTTCCTGGTTATTCGGAAGTTCCATATCAGAACGATCCACATACCCTTCGCTATCATACGTTCTTGTTACAATCACTGCTACATCTGATTTTTTCGCTAGTTCAACTGCTTTAGCCATATTATCATCTACCACATCTTCAGCCGCTTCCCAGCCAAAGCGTAATTGACCGCCATTGTCATTTCCAGTTGCCTTCGCATAATCCGTTTTATATTCAATTTTCACGTCATAGTTTTTACCTGCTTCTAAAATCACCGTTTCTTCAACTGTAGCAAGCTTTGCTCCAGCATTGTCTATAACGAGCTTTCCATCAATATATACTTTACTAGAACCATAGCTAGTTGTTGAAAGCTTGTACTCACCAGACTTCGGTACCTGGATAACTCCTGTATATCTTGCAGACATCATGCCGTTTAAGTTTGTAGGAAGTTTATCTAATTTCGAAGACTGAGCATTAAAGCCTTCATAATTATAAAATCCTAGATTTAAGTTTACTTGCTTAGCTGTATGCTCAAATACAGGGTTGCCTTCCATATTTTTATTTGACCAGTACTCTGCTTTTAATCCGTTTTCGGATGCATCAGCAGATGGTAATAAAAATGCAGATGGCACTGCATTTGGCCCTGGAAGAATATCTCCCGCACTAATTGGATCCGTTCCAGCTGCATACTCAACCTTCACCTTATCACCAGCACGCTTCGTAATTCCTTCAAGCGGAGTGACCGTATACGTAGGATTTACAAGTGAGCTTCCACCACCAGCAGCAGATGCCGTATCAGCATCAGGTCCAATGACTGCAATTGAATCAAGTTTTTCCGTATTTAATGGCAACACATCTCCATTATTTTGTAGCAATACCATTGCTTCAGCAGCAATTTGTCGAGCGATAGCTCCGTGTGCTGCTACATCTATTTGATTGTTTTGTGTAGGATTATCGAATAATCCTTTATCAAACATTTGATATAAAATGCGATACGTACTTTGATTGATCGTATCTACACTAACTTCTCCGTTATTCACCGCTTGTAATAAATCGTCACCCCATAAACCAAACGGCTCTCCAGGTGTTTCTAGATCAAGTCCAGCATTAATCGATTCTGTTGTACTTACATTTGCCCCGTAATCACTCATAACAAAGCCATCAAAATTCAAGTTTCCTCTTAATAAGTTTGTTAAAAGATCCTCATTTTCACAAGCATATACACTATTTACTTGGTTAAAGGAACACATGACACTTCCTAAACCAGCGTTTTCAATGACACTCGCGAACGGTTTTGCATAGATTTCATTAATTGCTCGCTCACTAGCCTGTGAATCAGCTGTAAAGCGATCCTTTTCTTGGTTGTTTAATAGATAGTGTTTTGCTGTAACTAGTACATTATTTTCATGAATCGCATTCACATAGTTTGTAGCCATTTGTGATTGCAAATATGGGTCTTCTCCCAGTGATTCAAAGTTTCTTGCTCCAAACGCATTTCTAGCAATATCTAATCCAGGCCCTAACAATACGTTATGTGTGGTATTAAATGCTTCATTTCCAATTAAATCTCCATATTTCTTAGCAGTTTCCGTATTCCAAGTAGCTGCTAATCCAATATTTGAAGGTAAAGCAGTAGATTGCTTATTTTGTATTTCCGGATTAGCAATTCGAACCCCGGTCGGCCCATCAGCCATTTGCAGGGCAGGAATTCCATACTTCTCCATTCCCTCATTATAAAAACCATAGTAATTGTTCACATTACCAGTGATAAAATCTACTTTGTCCTCAAGTGTCATTGCCTCGACTAACAAATTAGCCCGTTCCTCAGCAGAAAGACTCTTGTCCATCCATGGAAACGTCCCTTCAGCTAATGTGGTTAATGGAACAGCTACCATACTTACAACTAATGTAAAAATGAGACTTAGTCGTATAGTGAGCTTTCTCTTCGCCTCTAAAAAGCCAACCATATTCTCCAACTCCTTTTTCTATTGTCTATGGATTAGTAATATTACTTCCTTTTTCTGGATACTACATCCATAACCCTTATCATCATAACGAAATAAAGATAAAAGGCTATAGAGAGATGGCTTTAATTTTTATAAGGAAAAAAAGAGCCGTTTTAGCTAAGAATAGTAAATTATTTGAAATTAACGACTCGGTTTTATTTAGAGAAATGGGGATATATGGATGACGTACGTTTTCATAAAAACGTGCTTTTTCTCTATTGAATTTGAAATCTGTTTAATTTTGGAAGGGGAATATCTGAAATATCTGTAATGTGCGTGAAATATATTGAAATATTTTTAACCTGCACAAAAAAAATGCAGTCCCCCAAAGGAGCTGCATTTATATAAGTCTATGATCTCATTTTAAAGAATTGTATCTTTTCTCTCATTTCATTCGTCATTCCACCTAAGCTTCCTGCAGAAGCCGCTACTTCTTCTGTCGATGATGACATTTCTTCCGCTGAAGCGGCAATCTCTTCGGCAGATGCTGCTACATTCTCAGCAATGGATCCAGCTTTATCGATTTCTGAAAGAATTTCATCTTTATCTCTTTGTATTTTTCCTGACGATTCCTTCGTTTCTTTGATTTTCGGAGTAATCCTCTCAACCGCGTGTATGATTTCTTCAAAGGAATGGATGGTAGCATCTAGCTGCGCTCTTTGTAATAACATTTCGTTATTCACTTCTTCTGTAGAACCTACCATTTTTCCAGTGTCTACTGATACTCCCTTTATAATCGTATCTATCCTCTCTGAGGATTCTCTACTCTTTTCAGCTAATTTTCTAATTTCATTCGCCACTACCGCAAATCCTTTTCCAGATTCTCCAGCTCTAGCTGCCTCAATCGCTGCATTTAATGCTAGCAAGTTTGTTTGATCGGAAATGGCATTAATGATTTCTGTCATTTCATTCACTTGGCGTATATTCATTTCAACTGATTTTACTTGTTGAATTAATCCCATGAAAGTTTCATTTAATGCCTCAAAGGATTTGATCATACGTCCCATTTCTTCACTACTTTCATTCGCCATACCCATGATAGAGCCGGTAGAAGCATCCACCTCATTAATGGACTGGTTCACAGAATCCAAGTCTGCACCAAATCGATTTATGATTGTATTTACATTTCTTAATTTTTCAAATTGCTCTGATGCCCCTTCCGCCACGTCTGATATAGCAAGAGCCACGTTCTCAGAAGTTGCACTCATCTCTTCAGAAAAGGATGATAAATTTTGTGCATGGTCATCGATGCTCAAGGCATTCGTCTGGAAGTTCTTAATTACATCAGTAAGATTATTCTGCATGGTCAAAAGAGCTCTTCCAATATCGCCTAGCTCATCTTTTCTTTTCAGTTCTTTTTCCTCAAATTCATTTACTAGATGTCCTTCTGCAACAAGTTCCGCAATTTGACTATATTTCTTCGCTGTTTTTCCCATTCGATTGGAATAAATCACTATTAATATAGTTACAACTGCAATAGAAACGAAGCCGGTAACGACAAAAATATAAAACAATGTATTTAAGTTTTTAAATAGTTTCGTTTCACTAACACTGATACCAATTTTCCATTTAGTATCGGGAATCGTTGCATAATAAAATAGATACTTCTCGTCATTTACCGTGTATTCTGTTTTTCCCTTTTCAGTCTCCAGCATCTTACCAGCAGCTCTAATAAAAGACTGATTAACACTTTCTTTAATGTTTTCAGTAGTTAGACGCTCTTCCTCTACACCACCTAAATAAACACCTTCATCCTCCACTAACAAAGCTTTACCTTCATAATCAATTTTTAAATCGTTTATTAACTTTTGAATACTACTAATATCCATATCTACCGTCACAACACCAAGCTGATTATCTGATTGTTGGATAGGATATGCCGCCGTTACCATAGAAACATTGGTTGATGGATCAACATACGCCTTAGTCCAACCTCCCTCAGATTGCGAACCAACTTGGTACCACTCGGTTGACCAAATATCAAGGTCACCTGTTGTATACGAGTCGTCTGTAACCACGCTGCCTCCATTTTTATAAGCAAACGGTGCATACTTCTCTTTCCCCTTAAAGGCAGATGGAGCGAACCAAACACCCATTCCAAATGTTTCTTCGTACATCGGAATATAATTTAGTAACATTTCATCATAATCACTCTCATTTAATAAATCAGAATGGGATTCTACCGTCTTGGCCATACTCTTAGTAAGGCCTTTTTCCGTTTCTAAAATATTTTCAATCGTTTGTACCGTTTCTTGTAGCTTAGTTGCCATCTGATTATCCAATTGGTTTGCGATGATATTCTTCGAAAATGTATAACCAATCGTAGATATTACAATAAGAACAATAATAACTACGGGGATAATAAAAGAGATCATTGATGTTGCAATACTTTTCTTACGTAGTTGTTTTCTCATGTGTTCCCCTCCTTTACTCTCATTCATTAGTAGCTTGAAAGCCATCTTAGTTTTTTATCGACTAGTACACATTTTTATTAAGCTCTAATACCACTTTCTAGAACTTTCCACAAATTAGTATATACAAGTACTCGAAAGTAAAAAAACACAATGATTCATACATTGTGTTTTAGATTTCTACTCTACATATTCTTTTAAGGTTAGATACTCTTTTACTAATAGCTTTTTATTTCCTTGTTGAGAAATTAAACCTAGACTCTCAAACTTACTGAATTTACGACTAATTGTTTCTCTCGTTACCCCTACATAGCTTGCCACTTCTTCTCTTGTTATCGGAAGATCTATGAGAATTCCGTCGCTTTTCTTTATTCCAAACTTTTGACAAAATTCTAGAATCATATGAGCAATCCGTACTTCAGGATCCTTGGTTGCTAAGTTCTGTACGAGCGTTTCTGTATGTGCTAATCTTTTTGTCAAAGCTTTTACTAGTTTTATAGAGATTTCTGGATTTGCTTCCATGATTCGGTCAATATCATCTTTTGTAATAATACAAATCTCCGTATCTGCAATGGCATAAACACTGAAATTATTCACTTCTTCATTATTGAAAAGATGCAGCTCACCAAAGAACTCCCCACTTGTCAAAAGATATAAAATCTGTTCTTTTCCATCTATAGTAAATTTAGAAACCTTGACTTGGCCTTTGTTCACAATAAATAATCGGTCAGATTTCTCTCCTTCATGTAAAAGCAATTGTCCCTTTTTGAAATGTGTATGCTTGGCCATCTTTGCAACTTTTAGGATTTCTTCTTCAGATAATGCTCCAAAGATTGGTACTTTTTTTGGACAAGGTCCAAGCATTTTATCATGACTACAACTCATTTCCCTCATAATCATCACCTATATTATTTATTTCTATTGATAATGAATCTCATAAAAATATACCATAAGCCCTTTTTTGATTTTGTGCTTTACATCACTTCTATTAAAAAAGACCACAGCTAATGGATAGCTGCGATCTTTGCTTTATTCCTCTACCACTACGAATTGATCAGTATCTTCCCCACATACTGGACATACCCAATCTTCTGGCAGCTCTTCAAACGGTGTTCCTGGTTCTACGCACTCATCAGGATCCCCTTTTGCTGGGTCGTAAATATATCCACATGGTAAGCATATATACTTTTTCATTCTAGTTTCCTCCTTGGTGTTAAGCTGGTTGTGACAGCCTTTCCTTTACCAAACTCATTAATTCTCTCACCGAAACAGTATCTAATGAAATTCCGTTCAGGGAAGTCTTCTTTTCAATTGCCATTTTATAAGGAGTGGAAGCAACAATACCTTCAAGAGAGATTACACCTACTATTTTCTCTTCTTTAATAAAAATCCTCGTATATTTGTCAGCTCCATCCTCATCAATGATGGTTGTATCACATAGACCTTCATCCACTACACCTATAGAAAATAATGATAAACCGAAGGCATTAAATACAGTAAATGGAGTGGTTTTCTCATACCATTCAGTAGCCGACGCCATATTTTTTCCAGCAACTTTTCCTTGATCCATTGCCCTGCCCCATAAGCCCTCTACCTCACCATTTAGCTCGGTCACATCACCTGCTGCATACACATTCGGTAGGTTTGTCTCCATCCTTTCATTTACGATGATTCCTCTATTTGTTTGAATAGGGGTATTTTCTACGAGATCAAGATTCGGTACGACTCCAATTGAGTAAATAACACTGTCGCATGATACTCTCTGATCATTTAAGATAATTCCTTCTACTTGATCGTGACCAAAAATCTCTTTAATAGAGGCATTTAAGTAAATATCCACACCAGCTTCTTCTATTTTACTTTTTAGTAGTGTGCTAGTCTTTTCATCTAGCTGCCTAGCCATTAACCTTGGAGCAACCTCTACAATGGAAACCTTTTTCCCAGCCTGTAAAATTGACCATGCTGTTTCTAGTCCTTGTATACCTCCGCCGATGTTCACAACACTCGCTTTATCTTCACTGAATGCTTTGAAGTCTTCTGCTTCATGCATTTCTCTAATGGTAAAAACTCCTCTTCTATCCACTCCATTAACCGGAAGTCTTCTGTTTTTTGCCCCTGTGCATAGGAGAAGTTTATCGTACGAAATCGTATCACCTGTTTCTGTAAGAAGTTGCTGCTCTACAGTATTGATACTTACAATTTTTGTATTCGGGTATGTTCGGATATTTTGCGTCTCATACCACTTCTCTTTTTTGATTAGAACTTTTTCACTTCTTAAGTCCGAGAATAATTCTTTTGATAATTTAATTCTATTATATGGAAGTGACTTTTCTGCTCCAAATATGGAGATTCGGGACTCTTTATCTACGTCTCTTATGGCCTTAGCTGCATTCACAGCTGCCACACCTGTTCCAATAATACAATAATGTTTCATCATTTCTTCACCTACCTTTTCTTAAATCGCGCTTAATAGTAAATCGGCAACAAATGTTGTTGAATGTTCAATTTTTTTCAATTGTTCATCATTTGGTGAGAATCTTACTCTTACCGGAAACTCTACATGAGTCATACCTGTTGTTTTGATGACGTGAGATGTGCTTTGAACATTCATATTTGTTTCATGTAAATAATCTTGAATGACTTCAATCGCTTCTCCACTCCAACCATAGGAACCAAAAGCAGTTGCAATCTTCCCTTCAAGATTCATTTCCTTTAAGTCTTTAAGCACCTCTTCAAGATTTCCAATCATATCTGCATACTTTGTTGAACTACCAATAAATACAGCATCAGCTTCTTGAATACTTGCAAGAATATCGCTCTTTTCGGACTTGTCTGCATTAAAGATGGAGACATTAATTTGATTTTCTTCTAATATTCTCTTGATACTCTCAGCTACCTTTTTTGTATTGTTTCTTAGACTTGTGTACACAATAGTTGCTTTTTTATCATCAACCGTATCTGCACTCAGCGTTGCATACAAATCAATATACTTTTGGATATCCTTTCGCAAAATATAGCCATGAGACGGAGCAATCATTTTCACATCCAAATCATCTAAGGCTTCAATTAATGTTCGTACGTATCTTCGATGTGGATGAATAATTGCATTGTAGTACCCAATGAAATCCTCTGTAATATCAAAGCCTGCTTCATCTGCAAAAAGAGTATTACTAGCCACATGTGTGCTAAAGATATCACAAGGGTATAAAACTTTATCTTCGATACAGTATGTTATCATCGTTTCTTCTGTATGCAGGTAAGGAGTTTCTTTAAATTTCAGTGTTTTTCCTCCGATATCCAATGTGTCTCCATCTTTTACGACTAAGAAATTCCTGCTGTGAAGTTTGTACATTTCCTTTAGTTCATTTACAGCAGGAGCCGTACAGACAATCGTCGCATGTGGTGCTCTGCTAGCTAGTGCTGCTAGTCCACCTGAATGATCTGGTTCGGTATGATTAATAATGATATATTGGATTTCCTCAGGATTGATTAACTCACTTAAGTATTCAACAAACTCTCTACCAAACTGCATATCTACCGTATCAATAACCGTAGGCTTGGCAGTCTTTAGCAAGTAGGCATTATATGTCGTCCCTTTTCCAAGTATTAAACGGTGAAATGGAACTTCTCGATCATCAATCTTTCCAACCCAATACGTATCTTTCGCTACCATCACTTTATTCATCTATTTATTCCTCCTAGTATTCTTGAAAAGTGTTTTTCAACTGAATTCATCATACAGCCCTGAAAAAATAAAAAAGAGGATTTGAATCACAATTTGAATGTAATCCATACAATTTTAAGATTATTTCAGTCTTCTTATAGGTAAACTAACATTTATTCATTGGAATAAAGGGTGTGTAGTACATGATGGATTTTTACCAAAGTCAAGAAACCCTTACTAGCATGGAGTGGGTTCTTCGAGCCGTTGTAGGTTTTATTTTTCTATTGATTGTAGCTAAATTATTAACTCAACGATCAATATCTCAATTACGGCTACTTGATTTTGTTGTTGCTTTGGTTATTGGAAATATTATTGCCCATCCGTTATCCGATCAACATCTTGGACTAAAAGGGTCGATGATAACCACAGCTGTATTAATGGTTTTATATATTTCTGGGGTATATATGCTTCTGAAATGGCCATGGTTTAGAAGACTAGTGAATGCCCCTCCCGTTACGATTGTAAAAGACGGTAAAATCCTGTATGAAGGGTTAAAAAAGGCGAGAATATCCCTAGATGTTTTACTTGAAGAATTGCGCGAAGGACAAGTTGATGATGTGAAGAAAGTAGTTCTCGCTACTTGGGAAGCAGATGGAAAAATATCATTTTTCTTAGATCCTCAATACCAACCCGTTACCCCTTCAACGTTAGGAATAAAAACAGAGCCTTTCGAACACCCTAGGACCATTATTAAGGAAGGTACCATACTTACTTCTGAATTAAAGGAAATGGGGAAAAGTAAAGAATGGATCACCTCGAATTTAGAAAGTTCATATCAAACCAAGGTAAGTGATGTTCTTCTTGCAACCATTGATAATAAAGATAACTTAAAAATATTCTTATACAAATAAAACGAAAGCAAGCCAAATTTGTTGACTGTTGGCTTGCCTTTTTTTATTTCAAAACCTTTGAATTTTAATTTTAAGGTTCTTTTAAGGTCCGTCCTACATAATGGGATTAAATAAATTTTGAGGGGGCCTTGAATTGAAAGAAAAAAAGTTAATGTACGTAAAGTTTGGACTGGACATTTTAATGGCAGTCACATTTGTCTTGTTTTTCAACAAACAAGTATTGGGCGGTTTAACCTTTCATGAAATTGCAGGCTTAGCCATTGCCGCAGTGTTTTTTACACATATAGCACTTAACTGGAGATGGGTTAAAAATGTGACCGTTAAGTTATTGGATCGGAAACTTCCTTTCAAAACAAAATTTGGATATGTCTTAAATTTACTTTTACTTATCACTATGGCCTTTATTATCATCAGTGGGATTTTGGTTTCTCACATTGTGTTCCCTAATATTAATGTTGCTAATGAGCGATGGTTTCAAATGGCACATATCTCTATTTCCTATTTAGTACTTGTATTAGTTGCCGCTCACGTTGGTTTGCATTGGAAATGGGTAATCCAAGTTTTTAATAAAATTGTAAAATTTAAAACTCCGAAACCAGTTCTGGGAATCGTCGCAAAGGTCGCTACAGCTGCCTTACTAGTATTCGGAAGCTATGAAATCTATTCAACAAATTTTTTAACAGGCCTACTTGGAGTGTATCGCGTTTTTGCTACCTCCTCTTCCGAAATGCCTGAAGGTGGTTTTGTGAAAGGTCAATTCGAACGTGGTACTCCTCCAAGTGGTGACTTTTCTGGAGGGAGTAGTCAATTTGAACGGAGTACCCCACCCGATGGTGCAGTTGGCCAGTTTGCACGAGGTGGATTTGAAGGAAGAGGAGATATGGGCAGCACGAACGCATTAGAAGTCATCTTACAGTATTTCAGCATTATGTCCGTATTTATCATTCTGATTTACTATTTAGAAAAGCTACTTGCAAAGCGGAAAAAGAAGCCTACAGAACAAAAAATGACAATTGTATCTTAATTACTGAAGTAAGCGTCTATAAATAAAGACGCTTTTTTATTTATTTATGTCACAAAAATCTCTCCTCCTCGTCATGATTGATGAAAAGATAACTAGGAGGTTTTTTATATGAATCAAATGTGGGATGTTGTTATTATTGGTGGAGGTTTAGCGGGGTATATAGCAGCAAACTATTTAGCGAAAAGTGATTTATCTATATTAATCCTAGAAAAGGGAAACAAGGTTGGCGGGAGAGCTCAAACAGAGAAAATAAAACAAGATTATTTTAATTTGGGACCTCATGCCCTTTATAAAAAAGGAAAAGCAGCAGTCATTCTCGAAGAGTTAGATATAAAACTGGATGGAGGTTCACCAAAGCTAGGCGGAATATTAACTCGAAACACTAAAGAATATACAGCCCCTTTTAATCCATTGGGACTTCTTACAACAAGTCTACTTAATTGGAAGGAACGGATAGAATGGATTTTCATTTTATCAAAAATTCAACAAGTCGATACACAGGCTTTAGCTGACCAAACCTTTCAACAATGGGTGGAGAAAGGTGCTCAATCAAAAAACGTCCAATCACTGCTTTATGTACTTGGTAGGCTTTCAACTTACTGTCATTGTCCTGAAAAAGTTAGCGCAAAAGTAGTCGTTACTCACATTAAGACTTCCTTGGGCGGAGTACTCTATTTACATGACGGTTGGCAAACAATCATTGACCAACTTCACAATAAAGCAATCATAACAGGTGTACAGATTGAAACTCATTCTATTGTAAAACAAGTTATACCAACCGAGCATCGTAGTTTTAAAATTATTCTTTCAAATAACGAGGAATTTTTCTGTAAATATGTAATAAGTACAACTGGACCACTTGAACTCACTAATCTATTAGGTGAAATTGAGAATGTAAAAGCGAATAATATTTTTTCCCAACTAACACCTGTCAAAGGTGCTAGTTTAGATATTTCTTTATCTCAGCTCTCACACCCTAAGAAGTTATTTGCTTTAGACATGAATGATTCCCTTTATTATTCCGTACATTCAAATGTTGCCTCCCTCTCAGAAAATCGTAAAAACTCGATCGTTCATGTGTTTAAATACTATCACCCTGATGATTCCATTGATTCGATTAAGGTAAGAAATGAGCTTGAGCAATTTTTAGAAACGATCCAGCCAGGATGGAGAGACTTTTGTGTTACAAGCCGTTTTCTTCCAAATATCACTGTAAATCAACGCCTTCCCCAAGTTGGTCATGAAAAATATTTCCAACATTCTGAAACTGAAATCCCTGGGTTATATATAGCAGGAGATTGGGCCTCTCCGCATTATATCTTGTCAGAGGGGGCTGCTTGCAGTGGGAAACTAGCAGCAGAGGAAATTATCCAAAAAGAGAAGAGGTGATTTCGTGCAGATCAGTAATGAAGAGTATAAACAATTGAAACCGTTATTATTTTCTATAGGGTATCGCATGTTAGGTTCAGTAGCTGATGCAGAAGATATCGTCCAAGAAACCTTTTTAAAAGCATATCAAATAGACGATGAGAAGATCGATAACAAGAAAGCATATCTTTGTAAAGTCATGACGAATCGCAGCCTTGACGTATTAAAGTCATCAAAGTACAAACGAGAAAAATATATCGGACCATGGAATCCAGAGCCATTGTTATTGCAATCAACGGATCTCGATCCAGCTGAATTATTATTACAAAAAGAAGGGTTGAGCATAGCTTATTTACGGATGATGGAGCATTTATCACCAAACGAGCGAGCAATACTTTTATTAAGAGAGGTTTTTTATTTCTCGTATAGCGAGATTGCTCACATGATTGATAAAAAAGAAGAAAACTGCCGAAAAGTTTTCAGTCGAGCAAAACAAAAGATTGCAAGTGTTGAGGGAGAAAGCTTAAATTACGAGAAAAACCTGTCGATTATCAATCGTTTTATTGAAGCGTTTCAGATGCAAAACATGGATACATTATTAAAGCTTCTATCAAAGAATGTCACGCTTTATTCCGATGGTGGAGGAAAGGTCAAAGCTGCTGTACGTCCCATCGCTTCCCAGCCTAACGTGCTTTCACTATTATTTGGCATTATAAAAATAGTTCCAGAGGACTTTTCATCTGAATTGAATAATGTCAATGGTCAACCCGCAATAGTAAATTATAGTAAAAACCAGATTCATAGTGTTATTAGCTTCTATATATGTAACGACTTAATTGAAGAAATATATATTATTATGAACCCCGACAAGCTACCATTGAAATAATTATTTAGACTGTTAAAATAAAAGGCCCTACTTTTCCAAAGCAGGGCCTTTATCATTTAGTCATCTAGTGTATAAACGTCTTTCCTAGAATGAAAACCATCTTTTATAATCGTCTCATCCAGGTTATTCTTGTTCACGGCAATAGGATCTAATAGTACTGAAGGAACTTCGATTTTTCCATTGTTAATTTTCCTATCAGTTTCTACATATTCTCCTTTTGCGAGTTTGACAGCTATCTCTGCAGCCTTTTCTGCTAGTATTTTCAATGGTTTGTACACAGTCATTTGTTGCGTTCCATTTACGATTCGCTGAGCAGCTGCCAGCTCAGCGTCTTGTCCACTAACGGGAATGTTACCAGCAAGTCCATGAAACTCGAGTGCTTCAATGACACCACCCGCGGTAGCATCATTGGCGGCTATAACTGCATCAATTTGATCATTATTCGCCTTTAGTGCTTCTTCCATACTTTTGTAGGCATTCGTTGGGGTCCAATTCTCCGTCCATTGGTCATAAACAATCGTAATGTCTCCCCTATCAATAAGAGGTTGTAAGACGTTAAATACTCCCTTCTTTAGTAAGTGTGCATTATAATCCGTAATCGCACCTCCAATATACACAAATCTCCCTTTTGGTACTAACTCAGTAATTGCTTTTGCTTGAAGCTCACCCACTTGTTCATTATCAAAGGATATGTACATGTCTATATCAGCATTTTTTACTAGCCTGTCATATGAAATTACCTTAATGCCTGCTAGATGCGCTTTATTCACAATAGCTGCGGTTGCTTCTGCATTGTTGGGTACAACAACCAAAAGGTCAACTCCTTGGCTGATTAGTGTCTCTGCTTGTAAAATTTGCTTGGCATCATCTTCATTCGCTGCCATTATCTCTACTTCCGCGCCTAAACTCTCAACCGCTTCTTTAAAAAGTGCTCGATCTCTTAACCACCGTTCTTCCTCTAATGTATCCATAGAAAATCCAATTTTAATTTTTTCCTCCTCGGATGATTGACCAGGAGAATTGTTTTTTTCAACTGCAGAAGAGTCTGTCCTTGCTCTAGTTTCAGGTGCATTCTCGCAAGCAGATGTAAAAAAGATTAGCGTGAGTGTGAACATAATCAATCTAGCATTGGAAAATCCCCGATCCATTTGCTCTCTCTCCTATCCGACTAAACTAAATACCAAGAAGCGTCTTTCGGTATTTATTTGGTGAAACCGCAACCATTTTTTTAAACACCTTACTGAAGTAATTTGGGTCATGATAACCAACTTCAAAGGTAATTTCCTTTATACTCTTCTCAGGATCACACATTAATTTCTTTGCTTTCTCGATCCTACACTCAGTTAAAAAGTCGATATAGTTAATTCCAAGTTTTTCTTTAAACATCTTACTTATATAAATCGGGCTGAGTCCTACTTTCTTTGCAAGTGCATCTAATGATATATCCTCGTGGGAGTGATCAATAATGTATTGTTTGATTTGTTGAATCGTATCTGATTCTAATTTTTCGTAATGATTCACATATGATTGCCGCATCCGATCTAGCATTTGTATCGTTTCTAATCTCAGTTGACGGTAGTCAGTAACTTGAGAAGAATATAGGGGGCTATCCGTTTCCACTCCCATTTCACTCAAGACGCGAGATACGATCCATAGTACTTCTAACATCCGTTGTTGCGTTTGTAACAATTCCGTCCCATCGTTCTCGTATACTTGTAATATATTCAAAACGTTCAGCCGAATATAATCCCAATTTCCAAGGCGTATTTGATCGAAAAATTCTTTTTTCTGGTGTGGAGCAAGCTGAACATTACTAGAATCCCCTAAAACTGACATATCCTTATAGAAACGGTACTTAATTGGTAGGGTTGTATCCATCGTTGCAACAAGTGCATCTTGATACGATTGCCTGATGTGATCTAGTGAGTAACACACCTCACCCACACCGATAAACCATCCCGTTCCTTGTTGTGCATAAGAAAGGGAAAGTATCTCTCGTGCAAGTGATGTAGCTTGAGAACGGTAGGTTTTCTCAGGCTGCCTGAAAACAATAATTGGAAGCTGGCTCCCGTATAGCGCTCCTACCCATCCACTCTTTGTTTGTCTAACTTTCTCTTTTACTTTGGTATATACATGCTCTGACCCTGTAGGAAGCACCACAAGCATAACAAACATTTCATTTGTCGATTGAATATCAAGCATCTCCACGAGCATATCTACATGGACTTCGTGGACGTGATCAAACAATAATTGTGTTACCACATCCGTTTCAACGAGAGTTAGTGTTTTTTGTAGTGCACTTTGCTGATACTGACTTAATGCAAGAGTTTTTCGTTCTTCTTCAATCTGTTTGAGAACCTTACCTACCGTTACTACAATGTCACTTGCTTTACTAGGCTTTAGCAAATAATCCTTCACTCCAAGTTTAATGGCGTGACGCATATAATCGAAAGTATCGTACGCTGTCACCATGATAAATTTGATATGCTGATGATTCGCACTGATCTGTTCCACTGCCTCGAGTCCGTTCATTCCGGGCATCTTGATATCCATAAATATCACATCAGGTTGAAACTCTGTAGCCATTTGAACAGCCATTTTCCCATTTTTCGCCTGTTTGATTACATGTTCAGGGTAGGTTTTTTCTAAAATGGCTTGCATGCCTTCCCTTTCTATTTGTTCGTCATCTACGATTAGGAGTTTGATCATCCTTTATCCACCCCTTCCTTTTGAATATATAATACAACCTTCGTCCCATTTCCTTTATCACTAAAAATATCAATTACATGGTCATAACCGTAAAATAAACGCAGTCGTTTTACGACATTGCTGAATCCAATTCCTGTAGAATGACCTTCCATTTCCATCGTGTTTTCTTCAAGAATTTGCTGGATTTTCTCTTTGTCCATCCCTTTTCCATCGTCTTCAATTTCGATTGTAATCATGTCTTCTCCATCCCTAACTCGGAACCATATGATACCGCCTTCTTCTCTCGGCTCAATGGCATGAATCACTGCATTTTCAATAATCGGTTGAAGAGTGAGGGCTGGAATACGTACAGATAGGCAATCTTCATCTACATCCAAGTATAATTTCAGGCGTTCAGTAAACCTTGCTTTTTGAATATCCATATATTGTTTTAAGACAGCAACCTCCTCATACAAAGTTACTGATCGATCAATTTGTTTTAAATTATACCGAAGCAATCCTGCAACGCTGACAAGAAGATCACTAGTTTCTTCAGAGCCCTCTAAATATGCCTTCTTAGAAAGTGTATTGAGAGTGTTAAATAAAAAATGCGGATTGATCTGGCTCTGTAGACTTCGAAATTGACTTTCTTGTAATAAAATCTTATTCTCTTGAAGTTCCCTCTCTAGCTGTGCCTTATTCTTAATTTCTGAGATTAAGTTATTAATATTGTTACGCATTCGGTCAAAGGTTCTAGCAAGAAAGGCAATCTCATCATTTGTCTCCACCTTGATTTCAACATCAAATTTTCCATTTGATAGGTCGTTTGCTGCTTGCGTTAACTTAAGTACAGGTCTCGTAATACCTAATGAAAACCAATACGTAATAAGAATAAGTACAAAGGTAATTAACAACAACAACCACATACCAAGTTTTATAACCTCACCGGACCGTTCGATGATGCTTCGATAAAACTTGTCATGGGTCTTTAATTCTGAATCAAGTAAGGTCAAAGTCATCTCAGATATATAATTGGAAATATTCATCGCCTCCGTAAATTCCTTAGTGGAGGCCTCCGTATCTTTTTCTGAATAATAAAGTAGGAACCTGTCTGTCGTTTCTTGAAGACTATCAATGAGGTTAATATAATTGGACAAAGTGAAGTTGTTCTCTGGGTTCCTTAGTGTATCCACATCCCGTTTTGCTTCTATTAACCCTTCCTCGCTATGCTCGAGTAGTTCTAGATTTTCAGAGGTAGGCTTGAGCATATAGTTATTGAGATCGGTGATTAATTGCTGGCTTGCATTCGTTACCTCGTTCAGACTTAAATATCGTTGAAGAATTTCGTTATATTGATTTTGCGTTTTATGATTATAATATGTAAGCGCTACCCAAATTACGGACATAATCACAAGAACCACTGTTGTTAACGTAAGAATTTTTTTCTGAATACTGTTCATTGTACGTCAACCGCTTTCAAAAAATGAATATCTGTAAAATACCCGTCTATATCGAGAGGAACCGTATCACCATTTAACCACTCCATGATCAATTGAACGCTAATTTCTCCCATCATCTCGGGTGATTGCTTAACAATCCCGTCCAGTTTTTCTTCCTTTAGTAGAGTTAATGTTTCAGGACCATCGTCAAACGAATAGATGAAAAAAGGCTCTACTTGAGAACGCTTTCCAATTTCCTGAACCATTCCCGCAGCAAAATTCGCATTAACCGCTATAAAAGCATCCACGTCTGGATTACGATTCATAACATCTTGAGTGGTGGTAAGAACTTGCTCTCTTGTTTCCGATGTTTGAGCAAGAACCGTTTTAATATTTGGATACACATTTAAAGCATCTTGTATTCCACTTAGTCTCTGTGTCTGATAATATTCATGCTCACTATCGTACATTAACACCACGGTCCCTGATGTACCCATTTCTTTCGTTAGTTCATTTGCTAGCATTCGGCCCGCTTGATACTGATCAGAACCAACAAAAGTTCTTCTAAAGCTCTCTGACATGGGAACATCATTTGCTACAGTAAAGATAGGAATTCCATAAAACGATGCTTTTATTTTTGTTAAATCTTTAAACTCTGCGTTATCTAAACCTTGTACAATGATCCCATCTACTTTTGAATAAAGAGCGATTTCGATTTTCTCTAAAAAGTCCTCCTGATTGTTTCCGTAGCTACCCCAAACCTCTAGACTTGCCCCTTCCTTCAAGGCTTGTTTTCGAGCGCCACTCTCTACCTGATCCCAGAAGGATGTCTCCATATCTTGAGTAATTAATACAAGACGATGCTGATCCACATTTTGATTCGTTTCTTGAGATAGCTGCCAATCCGAGCGAAAAACTTTTTTTGCAGATATAAAAGTAAAATAGCAAAGGAAAATAAAAGTAAGGGATAGTAAAAATATACTAGTTTTTCGCAATGGACTGATCCTCTTTCTACTTATAGTAAACTACTCTCATCATATCATCTACCTGCAATTCTTCAATATATTTAGTTAGAATTTTCAGCTTTTTCGGGGTTGATTTTTAGAGGGGAAGGAGTGGGGACGCCAATATAGAAAGATAGAGGGACTACCCTTCGTAATCCCTCTTCTACCTATCTATCGTTTTTTTCTAGTCATAACGTCAAAAATTACGGCTAAGGCTAATACACCACCTCGGATGATATATTGATAAGAAATACCAACTCCTAGTAGGTTCATCCCATTAGATAACGATGCCATAACAATCGCACCGATAATGGCTCCAGTTACTTTTCCGACTCCACCAGCGGCAGAAACTCCACCGACGTACGCAGCCGCAACAGCATCTAGTTCGAATAATGTCCCAGCAGTAGTGGTTGCTGATTGCAAGCGTGAAGTAAATAGAATTCCAGAAAGGGCAGCTAGCATTCCCATCGAACCAAATACCATATAAGTTATCTTCTTTACATTAATCCCACTAAGATGGGCTGCTTCTGGGTTACTACCTACTGCAAAAACATGTCTTCCAAGCACTGTCTTTGTGGTTAGGAAGTGATACACAATTACAACTAGCAGTATAATCATAACCGTCCATGAGAATCCATTATAACCTGCTAAAATCCATGTTAAGTAGGCGATAATTGCTGAAATACACACCAACTTTAAAATAAATATTCCGTTTGATACCACTTCAAAATCATACTTAATCTTGTTTCTGCGTGTAGAAATTTCACCATAGATATAAAACAGAATTCCTACTAAGCCAACTATTAAGGAAAGTAAATGAAGACCGTTGATTTGAAGAAGTGAAGGAATAAAGCCATTACCAATCGCATTAAATCTATCATCCTGAATGATAATGGTTCCTGTCTTTTCTGTTACCTGCAGTAATGCTCCTCTAAAAACTAACCAACCTGCCAATGTAGCAACAAAGGAAGGAATTCCAATTTGGGCAACTAGAAAACCGTTTAGTAGACCAACCACAATCCCTAAAATGAGAATGATAGGGATTGTAATGTAAATAGACACTCCTGCTTGTGTAAGAAGGATCGCTGCAATAGCTCCAAGAAAACCAGCAACATAACCGACTGATAAATCGATATGTCGAATAACAATGACAAGCGTCATACCTACAGCTAATACAGCAATATAACCTGCTGAATCTAGTAAGTTACTTATATTACGTGAAGACATAAATAGTCCGTCCGTCATAATTGAGAAGGTAAGAATAATGACAATAAGGGCAATATACATGCCATAGTCACGGATATTTTCACTGATCAACGATTTCGCTTCTTTGTAAATACTCATTATATTAACCTCCTATTGCGTAGCAAGCTGCATAATATTTTCTTGGTTTGCTTCATCTATTGACAACTCACCTTTTATTTCACCTTGAGCCATTACATACACTCGGTCGCTCATACCTAATACTTCACCAAGCTCAGATGAAATCATAATAATACTCATGCCTTGTTTAATTAACTCGTTCATAACTGTATAAATTTCAAATTTAGCACCCACATCTATCCCTCGAGTAGGCTCATCAAGAATTAACAGCTTGGGTCCAACAAACAGCCATTTTCCTAAAGACACCTTTTGCTGGTTCCCTCCACTCAAGTTACCAACTAATTGCTCTAAGGAAGAGGCCTTTATCGTTAATGATTTTTTATAATGGTCTGCAATCTTTATCTCTTCATTGTCATTGATCAGGCCATTTGAGGAAATTCCCTTTAGATTTGCTGCCGATATATTGCTTTTAATGTCTTGAATTAAGAACAATCCATCGCCCTTTCTGTCCTCGGTCACATAAGCAATTCCTGCTTTTATCGCATCACTTGGATGCTTGAGCATTTTTGAGATTCCTGCTATGACTAAATCTCCTTCTACCTTATAGGACTTTGCATTACCAAAGATACTCAGCGCAAGTTCAGTACGTCCAGAACCCATAAGTCCTGCAATCCCTACAATTTCACCTTTCTTCACATGTAGGTTTACATTTTTCACGACTTTTCTACCTAATTGAGGATCATAGGCAGACCAATTATACAATTCAAGAATTTTTCCACCGAATGCTTGCTTTTCTCTTTTTGGATAAATATCTTCTATCGCACGCCCAACCATGTTCTTTATGATCGTACTTTCGTTGATTTCTCCCTTTGCTGCATCCAATGTACAAATAGTCTGACCATCACGTAGAACGGTTGCTTTATCTGCAATAGAAATGACTTCTTTTAGCTTGTGTGAAATCATGATACATGTGATTCCTTGGTTCTTAAGTTCGCGTAATAACTCAAGAAGGTTTTCACTATCATCCTCATTTAGTGCTGCGGTTGGTTCGTCGAGAATCAGCAACTTAACGTCCTTGCTTAGAGCTTTTGCAATTTCAACTAGTTGACGTTTCCCTACTCCCAAATCTTTAATAAGGGTATCTGGATTAACATCTAGCTTCACCTTGTTCAGCATTTTTTTCGCTTCAGCAATGGTTTTATTCCAGTCCACAATGCCACCATTTTTCACTTCATTGCCCGCAAATATATTTTCATATACAGTTAGGTCAGGAAATAAAGCCAGCTCCTGATAAATAATAACGATTCCTGTTTTTACGCTGTCACTAATCTTGTTAAACTGTTGTACATTTCCTTCATACAGAATATCTCCTTCGTAGGAACCATAAGGATACACCCCGCTTAGCACCTTCATAAGTGTCGACTTTCCTGCACCGTTTTCACCTATTAGACAATGAATCTCACCTTTTTCCACTTTGAAATTCACATTACTTAGTGCTTTTACTCCCGAAAAATTCTTGGAGATTTGTTTCATCTCCAAAATATACTCACTCATTTGTATGCCCCCTTTACAAGACAACTGTTACAATTGCGAAATAGTGATAGACCACTCTACCACTATTCCGCAACAACCTCTGTTTATTTTTTAAAGTCCAGTAAATTCGCTGGCTTCGTAGTAACCTGAGTCAATTAATTCACTCTTCACGTTTTCCTCGTCAACAACGATAACATCTGTTTGTTTTGCTTTTACTTCTACTTCTCCGTTATCGTAGCTACCTGTTGTTTCAGGTGTCTTTCCATCGAGGATATCAACAGCCATTCCCATTGCATCCGTAACAAGGGTACGAACATCCTTAAATACAGTCATTGATTGTTTGCTATCGATTACATATTGAATTGATGCTTTTTCAGCGTCTTGTCCTGTTACTACAAAGCTAGTAACTTCTCCGTCAGAAGAGAATACGTCTGCAATAGAACGAGCTGTACCATCGTTTGGCGCAAGAATGGCCACATCACCCTTCATATCTGCACCAACAGCTGTTAGGTGTGTTTGAGCTTTGTTTTTCGCTTCATTTGGATCCCAGTTTGTTGTTACTTGGCCAAGAATTTTACTCATTTCATCACGAGTTAATTCCGCTTTATCCTTTAACTTCTCAGCTTCACTTGAGTTTGCAATGGTAAATGTTCCATCAGCAATCTTCGGTTGAAGAACGTTCCAAGCTCCTTCAAAGAACAAGAAAGCGTTGTTATCAGAAGCAGCACCAGCATATAAGTACAATGGAACGTTTGAACCTTCTGCGTGATCAATTAAGTATTGACCTTGAGCCGCACCTACAGCGAGACTATCAAATGTTACATAGTAATCTACTGCATCTGTGTTTGTAATTAAACGGTCGTAAGCAATAACCGTAACTCCGTCCTTCTTCGCAGCTTCAACAGCAGCCGCTGCTGCATCACCGTCTTGAGGGCTAATAATTAGTACTTCGATACCCTTGTTTAATAATGTTTCTACATTTTCTTTTTCCTTAGCAGAAGAACCTTGGCTAAATAAGATTTCTGTTGTATATTCAGAGCCTGATAAAGCATCCTTGAATCTTTGTTCGTCTTGAACCCATCTCGGCTCATCCTTAGTTGGTAATACGATTCCTACACTTACTTTGCTACTGCTGCTTCCACCACCGCTACTTTCACTGTTACACGCGGCTAGCACACCTGCCACTAACATAAAAGCTAGCATTAAAGAAATCGTTTTCAAAAACTTCTTCATCTTTTTTCCCCCTTAATATTTGTCTCATTTGGTTACATGTTAATTATATAAATGTCGTATATTGGGATGTAAGCGTTAACACTAGCATTGTTTTGGTATCGTCTGCAATTTTTTATTCTATGATGCAAAAAGAGTGGACCTGTTGACCCAGACCCACTCTTTAATCTTAATTATTTAACTACTCTTCTCAAAAACAGACAAGGCTTGCATGACAAAATGATTAATTTCTTCTTCATCAGCCTTACTTGGATTAAATTCGATTCTTAAAGGTGTTCCTAAGCATACCCCACTTTGACCTTCCATTAAATCTTTTAATTTATCTAAAGCACCGCAGAATTCAGGATAGGATGTGTCTCCTGAACCAAATAGAGCAAATAATTTCTGGTCCAAGTCTAATTGTTCCATTTCTTCTATTATATCGAGACATTCATCTGGGTAATCTCCATCACCCCACGTATACATTCCCATAAATACAAGGTCATAGTTTAAAAGCTCGTTTGCTGAAGAAAGACTAAGCATATCCTTTAGATCTACTTCATGATTTTGTTCCATAAGTTGCTCTACAATCATATCAGCAATAGCTTCAGTATTTCCTGACATACTTGCATAAATGACACCAATTTTCAATGTAATCACTCCAATTAATGAACTAGTTTTGTAACTTCATAGCTTCGATCAATCCACTTACTTTCGATAGGAGAACTAATAAATAACTCATCTTCAAAGCCTGCTCCCCTAAAGCCATGCCCTTCAATGGTTTCTATAGGCATGAGAGTGGCTGTGTGCTTATCTATTTCGTAAATCCTTGAAAAACCGTATTCATCCTTACTTGTTGTGGTATATAAGTTCTTTCCTACGGTAAATACATCTAGAAATGCTTTCTCAGAGATCGGTTGTTCAAATGTAGTCCATTTAGAAGCATGAAGCCATTTCATCTCTATGGACCCTTCTTTTGACCAGGCGTTCCCTTTAGCAATTAACAGATAATCATCATTATCTATAAAGATAGAGGAGATCATGGAGTGTTGTTCTTTTTTAACAAGGATTAATCTTCCACTCCTCAAAGAAAACATCCATAGTCCACCAGATTCCTTGTTAATTTGGGTTCCGATATAGATGTGTTCCTTATGCTTGAATAACGACCGTATGAGCGGTCTATTTGTCATATCTTTAAAGGGATGAACAACTGACCAACTGGACCCAAAATTATAGGAAATATAAAGCTTACTTCCCGCATGAGTAATAATAAGTCCTGAATCATCACCTGTAATATCCCAAAGACGTTGTGGTGTCGGGAAGAAAGTATGTGTCCACTTCTTGTTAAACGGATTGTAACGAACGATCAATCCGTTATCACCAATTCCAAAAATATAAGGGGATATCTGAACGAGTTTATATACACTATAGGGAAGAGAATATTGTAAAAACCATTTACCTTTCTTAAAGGAGTATAAACCAGCATTTTTTACAGCCACGATGAACGGTAAACTTGGAGTGGACAAAACTGCCGTGGACCCTTTATCAAACATATGTAGCCTTCTCCCCCTTGCTTGCCCATTGATACACTGACTTCGCAAATTGTCTGCATTCGTCTACTTCCTCGTCTGTTTCAGGACTTAGTTCTATTTTCAATCCTTCATCATAAACATCACAGCCCTGTTCCTGCAGTGTCGTTGCCATAATATCCACTGCCATACAAAACTTAGGATAGAGTGTATCACCTGAGCCAAAGCAAGCAGCCTTTACTCCATTTAATTTCAGTTTTTTGAGATCATCGAAAAACTCTTCGACCTCATATGGCAGATCCCCATCTCCCCAGGTGTACGCACCAAAGAAGATACAATCGTAGCTTTTTAAAGAATGTACATCTACTGTTTCTAAATCAAGTAGATCGACCTCACATCCACATTCAAGAAGAGTTTCTTTCAAAATATTCGCCATATCCTCTGTATTACCGGACATACTTACATAGCCAATAAATATTTTCACTGTTCTCCTCCTCTAATTGAAAATGATTATCATTATTAACAACTTAAATATAATCGATAATGATTCTCAATGTCAATTATATTTTTAAAACATTCATTCAATAAAAATAAGAGCTCCTGTATAAGGAGGCTCTTATTACTAACAAATATACAATGCGGATGATTTTTTTCTCATGTTATTGGGTTATACTAAACTATTTTTTTACTGTTCTCCCTACGTTCATGCCGAAGCAACCATTCCTTCCTCCACAATCCACCCGCATAACCTGTGAGTTTCCCACTGGACCCAATGATTCTATGGCATGGAATGACAATACTTAGCTTGTTTCTACCATTTGCATGACCAACTGCTCTAATTGCTTTTTCATTGTCAATCCTAATAGCTAGTTCCTTATAAGTTCCTGTTTCACCAAAAGGGATACTGGATAATGCCTTCCACACGGTTTGCTGAAATTTTGTTCCCTCTAATGTGAAAGGAAAGGTGAATGTTTGACGTTTCCCCTTAAAATACTCATCGATTTGATTCAAACATTCTTTCATTACTTCCGGTGTTTCCTCTTGAATCGTATTTTGAATCTCTTCCCGGTCTACGAACATGATGGAATAAATCTCATCCATTGATCCGATAATTTCTAATATTCCTATTGGTGACTGATAATCGATTATATATCTATTAGTCATAAAGAGACCTCCATAAATAGAAAGTCGCATACGCTTGCCAACCTTCCCAATTTGTCGCGATTACTTTTATTTCATGAATCGTTGGTTTATGCTCCAGTCCTAATTGGAGCTTTAATGCATTATGAAGTCCTACGTCTGCAATCGGAAACGAAGAGTGTTGGTGAAAGCATTTCATCATTACATAATCCGCAGTCCATGCCCCTACTCCCCTGATTTTCATTAACTGGTTGTGAAGCTCATGATACTCCTGTTGTTTCAATCTTTCTTTTGTCATTTCACCGCTTACCATAATCTTTGCAATTCCTATGATATAATCCGCTTTCCTAGTCGTAAATTGAAGCTTTCTCAAATCGTCTACCTTTACATTTGCGACTACCTCATATGTAGGATATATCCAATACGTCTCTCCTTCAAAAGTTAGACTCTTTCCGTAACTTTCAACAAAACGTTTTTTAAGTAAGTAGGCGAACGATAAATTGATTTGTTGGCCCATAATAGCCCAAGTAAGGGCCTCGAATAAGTCAGGAATACCTATCATTCGCAACCCATAATATTTCTCTACCATTCTCTTTAATAGTTGGTCCTCATTTGCCATTTGATAAAATTCTTCTAAATCTGAATGGAAATCAAACCACTCCTCAATGTAAGTGACTACCTGTATTCGTTTGCTAATATTCGGTACATTTAACGGAAATTCAACTTTTATCATCCCTTCAACTTCAAAGATCTTTACTAAAATCATTTCATTCTCAATGTGCAACAATTTATATAAATTACCATCATCAAGTCGATGAAGAACCTCTTCTTGTGAACGTCCTAAAAACACCATGCACTCTGCAAAACTAAATTCTTGTGGTGGTATTATTTCAATATGTGACTCGTAATTGATCCACTTCATCTTACATGTTCCTCTTTACTTGCTGTACGATATTCACTAGGGGAACAAGCCTTCACATTTCGAAATACTTTGTAAAAATTAGACGAGCTCTGGAATCCTGTCTCATAACAAATTTCTAAATTTGATCGGTCCGTATATTTTAAAAGATGTGCTGCTTTATCAACTCGTATTTTTTCCAGATAGGACCTAGGAGTTTCCGCTGTTTCCTTCTTGAATAACCTATTAATATAGAAAGAACTTACTCCCACGTGATTAGCTACATCATCAAGTTGTAATGGTTCCTTATAATGAGTAACTAAGAAGGAGATTACCTTCGTTATCAGTTCATCGTTTGGAGAAAGAGGTGCATCCGGCTTACATCGTTTACATGCACGAAAGCCAGCCTGTTCTACTTTTTTCATGTCGTCGTAAAATTCAACATTACATTTTTTGGGCTTTCTCGACCGACAGGAGGGTCTGCAGTAGATTTTTGTTGTTTTTACTGCTGTATAAAACAGTCCATCGTAAGTATGATCACATGCAATAATTTTCTCCCACATCTCTTCAAAAGAAAACTTGATTACTCCCATAAAAATTATCCCCACCTAGACAACTATTTTGATGATAACGATATCTCAAGTTTAACAACACGATGTTCCTCCTTCCTCCTCATTCTTGCACTTATAGTCTGAAAGGAAAAAAACATCATAGTATTTTTTCACTATAGAAACATTCAAACAAAAGTCATAAATTGTCGAAATTAGTTTGTTAATACGAACAAATCCATGCTATTATTTATTATATTTTAAAACATTACTATCATTTTAGGAGAGAATACTCATGGCATGGTACAGTTATTTTTTACTATCCTTACCAGAAACACTAGCTGCAGTTGCACTAACTTTCGTCTTACTCGGAATTTCTATAAAATTAAATGGAAAGTCCTTTCTATTATTATCAGTTTTATATTCTGCGATAGCATTTTTCGCGGATCAGTACATGACCTTTTCGTTTAAGGTATACTTACTATTTGTTGTTGTTGCTCTATTGTCCTCTTTATTCTTTAAACTAAAGATTAGTCAAGGGTTCTTGTTTGCTTTAATTTTTTATATTTCCATTTTCACGTTTCAGACTGTACTTATTCTTTTGTACACGCAATTATTTTCTTTAGATCTTGAAACTGTGTTGGCTAGTCCATGGAAACGTATATTAATAGCTAATTCAACAAATCTTCCAATGGCACTGGCTGCATATTTTCTATAAGAAAAACATTAAAATTCCTTTTCTAGCTAGTAGGTTACAATGAAAGGGATTGTTCCATTAATTTTTGTTGTACTGCTTCAAATATTTTTAACCTTTATGTCTATTGGTTCCTTATATATTATGAAGGAAACCACGTTTATCCTAGGTGTTCCAGCTAGCATGTTCATCGTCATTTTATTAAATATTGGTTCTCTTTTTATAATAGGTAAAATCTATCAAAGCGAAACCAAACAGAAAGTTCAACTCACTGAAACTACTCATGAAAAGGAGTTTCATTCGTTAGTTGCCTCAGTCCGGTCAGATCGTCACGACCTGAATAATCATTTAACCGTTATTTCTGGTTTGTTAAAAATCGGAAATCACACCGAAACTGAAAACTATGTGAAAGAATTAATTGGTGATATTCAAGTAAACAATCAAGTATTAAAAATCAATAATCCGATTCTTGCCTCTGTTCTTTTTACTAAAATGGAAAAGTTCAAAAGAGATCATATTGCGTTTTCGCTAAACATTTCAAACGAGGAAATTATGAAAATGATTTCCTCAACAGACTTTATTCGCCTAATGAGTAACTTGTTAGATAATGGCTATGACGCCACGATGGAATTACCAGAAGAACAACGTAAAATCTCTGTCGAAATACAAGAACTATCCCGGACGTTTGTCATAGAAGTAAAAAATTCGAGTACACTTAAGAAATTTGATGAAACGTTCTTTCAGATTGAGCAATCGACCAAACCGAGAGAACAAAGTAAAAGTAGAGGGTTTGGGCTTTCGATTATTAAAGAAATTACACAAAAATACAATGGTGACTTACAAGTAAAAATTGATAAAGATCTAGTTTGCTTTAAAATCGTTTTTCCTAAAAAAGTGGTTTAATAATGGATTCTCTTTTGTGAAAAAGAGGATCTTTTTTTGATATGGAGGTTGATTGGCCAACTAATGCACATCTGATGGTATGATTGGGACACAGATGACTTTTTAGTTCATATTTCTGTCCGAATGAGGGGTTGATTTGGACTCGGACTACCTTCATAATTCAATCCCTGTCCTTATGAGGGCTTCTTTCGGACTCAAACTCTCTTCATAATCGAGTAACTGTCCTTTTGAGGGCTTCTTTCGGACTCGAACTACCTTCATAATCCAGTCCCTGTCCTTATAAGGGCTTTATTCGGACTCGGACTACCTTCATAATCCAATCCCTGTCCTTATGAGGGCTTCTTTCGGACTCAAACTCTCTTCATAATCGAGTAACTGTCCTTATAAGGGCTGCTTTTAGACTCAACCTCCTTTCATAATCCAGTCCCTGTCCTTATAATTACTTCATTTAGACTCAAGCTCCATCCCAACCATAGTTAAAAGTTGAATATGACCTTAGGGTATGGCAAAATATGCTTGTACACATTCGTGAAAGCGTGCACATTATGCTTATGATTGGTTAATAAGTTGATAATAGGAGAATTGGGAACTATTCACTCAACAATTACCCTATCGTACCCTTGGGAGGGAATATACTTGAGAACGATTAGACTAGGAAACAGCACATTAGAGGTACCTGTTGTTGCAGTAGGCTGTATGAGAATAAGCGCACTTGAAAAATCCGAGGTTGAGCGCTTTATAAAAACAGCATTAGAAGAAGGAGCTAACTTCTTTGATCATGCGGACATATATGGTGGGGGTGCTTGTGAAGAAATATTTGCAGATGCCATCAATATGAATGATGATATTCGTGAAAAAATGATCCTTCAATCCAAATGTGGCATAAGAAAAGGGATGTTTGATTTCTCTAAAGAATACATATTAGAGTCAGTGGACGGCATTTTAAAGCGCCTGAAAACCGATTATCTTGATACACTTCTTCTACACCGACCAGATGCTTTGGTTGAACCTGAAGAAGTAGCTGAAGCCTTTGATATCCTTGAAACATCAGGAAAGGTACGTCATTTCGGGGTGTCTAACCAAAATCCAATGCAAATTCAGCTTCTAAAAAAATATGTAAAGCAACCTATTGTAGCTAACCAACTACAATTTAGTATCACAAACGCCACTATGATTTCTAGTGGAATTAACGTGAATATGGTAAATGAATCAGCGATTAATCGCGATGGCAGCGTGCTTGATTTCTGTCGACTAAATGACATTACGATTCAACCTTGGTCTCCCTTCCAATACGGATTCTTTGAAGGAACCTTCTTAGGAAATGAAAAATTCCCTGAGTTGAATCAACAAATTAATCAACTAGCAGAAAAATATAATGTAAGCAATACAACGATTGCCATTGCATGGATTTTACGTCATCCTGCAAAGATGCAACCTGTTGTTGGTACAACGAATCTAGATAGATTAAAGGATTGCATCCAAGCTAGCGAAGTCCACCTTACTCGTGAAGAATGGTATAGCATTTATCGTGCGGCAGGAAATATCCTTCCATAAAACGCTAGACAAACACACTCGCACCACAAAGTAACGGGTTCGGCTTTCGAGTACAAAAACTTAATTAGCAAACAAATTAGCAGTCCAATTCGCAACTGAATTGGACTGCATTTTTTTGTTGAATATCAAGGTTTTCCATAAATATAATGGTATTTTAGCACCATAATTCGCACCTTTTTTAACATGATGACAAAAGTTATTGTCAGTGTTCGAATTTGCTTGTTAATTTAATTGGGGATTGATGTGCTGAAAGTGGTAGGTAGATGTTTGGATATTCAAGTTAGAAAGACAAGTTATCTGAAAGAAAAGACACTGTTGTTATTCATTGTTGACTTTTTCGAGGAGGTATGGGAATTCATAGGCGGAGAAATTCCGGTTAATCTGGATAGTAGGGCTCAAGAAGCAGATATATAAGCGGAAATATTCCGATTAACTTCTCTATATTTACCTAAATCTAAAGATTAGGTTCATATAAGCGGAAAAACTCCGTTTATTTTTCAAACTTAGTGAAAACAATGTATAAAATGCTTGGAGACACAATGTTCCAAGCATTTTTGCTTATCAAATTGCCTGTAATTTGGTGTGAATTACCGTTTGAATAGCAAGGTTATTTCTAATTTTTTACTTCAAAACCCAACTACTTAACCACAAAGACGAGTGTGTTTTTTTATTCACTTTCGATCCCAAAAAAGTTCATAACTGTATTAGAAAAATCTCGATATAAGCTAACTTTGTCCCTGCCGGATCTTATATCATGCGCATAGGAGTTCATCGTTGCATAAAAATCTGGATTAACAGATACATACACTTTATGAATTTTATTATCTGCCTTTCGTACCTGGTCAGCTATCTTTTGATCTAAAACTTCTGACAGACTATCATATTGGTTTGGTTTAATCGCAACATACGCATTGTTGTTGGAATAAATAACATTAGCCCGTTCTACTTCTTCCAATTTCTCGACATATTGTTCTGCTAGTTGTGACACCCTGATCGTAGGATCTACCTTTTCTGTTTCATCATTTAAGATTCTAGCCTTAGCTTGGCTTATTTGCGCTTGCTGATCCTCAGTTTCATTCGCATGATTAATAATAAATCCACAGCCAGTTAGAAAAAATGACAATACCGTTACAACTAAAAACAACATAAATCTGTTCAAAGCACTCACTCCTGATCATTCTTTCAACCTATATGTTGGCTAAAAATGATAGATATATTCAGGCTGTGAGGCTGTGACATTCAAAAAGCCCAACCGTAACGGAAGGACCTTCTTATTGAACCATTCATTATTTGACTCCTAACCTCGTCGGTAAGAGATCTCATTTCATACTAGCTGTATTCACCTTTTGAAGTAGTTTTTTTATCACATTATTTATTGTGATAACTTCTTCCTCTGTCATTCCTGTTGATTCTAAAAGTGACCGTGGAATACAAACTGCCTTCTCTTTTAAATGATTTCCTTCCTCAGTAATTGTAATCATCACAACCCTCTCATCTTCAGCCGATCTTTTGCGTTCGACGAGACCCGCTGCTTCCATTCTTTTTAGCATAGGAGTTAAGGTTCCAGAATCAAGTCCTAGAAGTTCTCCTAATTCTTTCACTGTACTTTGCTTCCTTTCCCATAACACGAGCAATACCAGATACTGTGGATAGGTTAAATTTAGTTCGTCTAAAAACGGACGATATAAACGAAAAATCGCTCTTGAACAAGCATATAAAGAGAAACATAAATGGTCTTCTAGTTTCACAAGTTCATCTTCATACTTCATGATTCATCCCTCAACTTCTGAAAAACTGATTATAAAATTAATTTTATAAAATCATATCGTACCCATTCCTTATCGTCAAATCCACATTTAAATTTTGCGCAATATAATCGTTGACAATTAATAACTCATCTATTATTATGAATACATAAGTTAATTGATTTTGCACAATCTAAATTAGAATAAAATTCATTCAAAAAGGGTGACTTCTTATGTCAAACGTATTATTCACATCTAGTGTAACTGCAGTTGGAGGTAGAGAAGGGAAAGTTCAATCTCCTGAAGGTGCCATTAATCTTGATATCGCCATGCCAGGTACACCAAGAGCTAAATCATTGCCAAGTGCTACAAATCCTGAACAATTATTTGCTGCAGGATACGCTGCATGCTTTGACGGAGCTCTTCAATTTATGGCAAGATCGGAACGTGTAAAATTTGAATCACAAGTAACAGCAAACGTTAGCCTTATAAAAGATGAAACAGACCAAGGCTTTAAGCTTGGTGTAACACTACAAGTAAAAGGTACTGGAATTGAAAGAGCTGTTTTAGAAGACTTAGTTCAAAAAGCTCATCACTTCTGCCCGTATTCAAAAGCAACTAGAGGAAATATTGAAGTTACTTTAGAGATTGTTGAATAATAGGTACAAAAAAAGGCTTTCGATCAACTGTCGAAAGCCTTTTTACTTATATATTTAAATGAATAATAACAAACTGAGTGCCATTACTGCCATTCCACCGATTAACCCATAGATTGATAGATGAGTTTCATCATATCTTTTCGCGGCAGGTAATAATTCATCCAGTGATATAAATACCATAATTCCCGCTACAGCTGCAAAGATGATGCCAAACATAACATCGTTTAAGAAAGGCATCAAAAACAAATAAGCAACTAACGCACCAACTGGTTCTGATAGTCCGGATAAAAATGACAGTTTGAATGCCTTTTTCTTATCACCAGTGGCAAAATATACAGGCACCGAAACAGCAATCCCCTCAGGAATATTGTGAATAGCGATCGCTACCGCTATAGCAATACCTAAACCAGGGTCCTGCAAAGCCGAAGTAAATGTCGCGATCCCCTCAGGAAAATTATGAATGGCAATCGCCAGCGCTGTAAAAGTACCCATCTTTAATAAGCTTTGATTATTCGGTTTATCGTTCATATCCTCAACTTTTTTCAACTCATGTGGATTTCCTTGTTTGGGGATAAATTTATCAATTAATGTAATTAACAACATCCCTCCGAAAAAACCCGCCACTGTCATCCAGTTACCTAACACATTCCCCATAGAACCTATAAGTGCATCCTTTGCTTTTATGAAAATCTCAATCATAGAAACATAGATCATCACACCTGCTGAGAAACCTAGAGTAACAGAAAGAAACTTTGTGTTTGTTGTAGAGGTAAAAAACGCTAATACACTACCAATCCCCGTGGCAAGCCCTGCCATTAAAGTTAACCCAAAAGCCAACAACAGATTCTCTGTCATTGTAATATCCTCCTTTATTATAGTTAAAGGTATTTGGACCAAAGACATTATGTTTCCTTAATCAAACTTTTTCATTAAAAAAATATAGGCATTTCACTAATCTTTATAAAGGATATGCGCGTGTGTAAAAAACGTGCTATAAACTTTAAAAATTTCATTAGTAAACAATTGTTTCCCTAATACAACTTTTATTATATATTTTTACCAGCTGTACGGCAATCAATATTTTCATAGATAAAAAAAATGACCCCTTTACAAGGAATCATTAATGATCACGGTTCACGATATAATTCAATAAATGTTTTAAAAAAGGAATATTTCGTGGAATCTCCTGCAACGCTTCCGTTGCATAACAGAAGTGCTCCCACATTTCCCTTTTAGCACCATCTTTCCCTAGGATAGAGACAAATGTGGAATTATTGTTTTCTATATCTTGACCTGTAGGCTTTCCGAGCAGGTTCACATCTCCTTCTACATCAAGGAGATCATCCTTGATTTGAAAGGCAATGCCGGCATGGTGAGCGTATTTTTTCAGAGCTTGAATTTCTGTTTCGCTTGCCTCCGCAAGAATGGCTGGCATAATAAGGGAAGCTTCAAACGCTAATCCCGTTTTATACATACTCATATGATTCAGTTGGTCTATGCTTAATTTCTTCCCTTTTGATCCAAGGTCCATCGCCTGTCCTTGACACATAATCTCTGTCATTTGTGCTGAATAATGTATAAGCTTTAACACCGTTTGGGGTTCATAGGAACCTAGAGATGCTTGCTCTTCAATCGCTTTCTGAGTCAAAAATATACCCGTTATTTCAGCTACAGCTATTGTATATACGTGATGAAGGGTTAGCCGCCCTCTTCGAGTATCTGAATTGTCTTGAGAAGGAAGATCATCGAAAATGAGAGAAGCAGTATGCAAATATTCCAATGATTTTAATAAAGGAACAATGGATTCCTTATTTAAACCGAATCCTTGTACCCCCATCACCCAAGCCATTATGGACCGCAGCCGTTTCCCATCGCCTTCAAGGCTGTAATTAGCTGCTTCAATAACAGATTGATTTGACACAGCTACCTCTTTGTTATGAGTTATAGGTAAGATGCTGTTGATTTCATTCCTGAACTCGTCAATGGTATTTAAAAATTCCTCTTGCTCTTTCCTCTCGTTTCTTAGTGTCGAAATGATGTGATCTCGAAGTAATTTATCAAAGAAATCAACATCATCCGCTTTTCTAACCATCTTCTGTATGAGACGATTAAACATTGAATTATCTGTTGCAAACATCTCCATCACTTCATTGTACTTCTTAATTCCCATTTTTTCTTTAAAGCGTTTTAAGCCATTGATGGCACGATCCAAAATTACCTCGCATGTTTTCTTATCTGACTGATAGACCTTATGTATAAGGTAGTAGATAACGGTCCAGTATATTTCAAAAGGATTGATTAAATCATTTCGTACACCTTTATACTTCATATAATAGGTATAAGGAGTGACCGCACCTTCCTTCATATCATCAAACATATCTGCAAAATCATCCGCTAATTGATTATATATACCATAATAGAACGTTCGATCCGAAAACCCTTCATCTTGAGGAGCGTCAAGGACGGACCGAGCAATTAAACGTGACGATGATGATTTTAAAATGACTGGTACATACAAATCTTTATTTGTATAAGTAGAATGGGATAAATCCCTCAGCCGATCTACTTCTTGAGATTGGAAAAAAACATACGATTGCTCGAAAAACATGGTCAGAGATTCAGATCTTTGATGAGCTTTAATATACTCAAAAGCTGCACCTAACTCTTGATGAACAAAACGAATTAGTGTTTCGTTCTTCCCTGACCACCCTCCTAATTCAGGCACATTCCCTGTTGTTAGTGTCGTACGAATCAAATTCGTATACCGCTTGGTCTCTTCATCCGACAACAGCTTCGCATCGAGAAGATCGTCGATAAACGGATACGTTAAACCATAGCAATAACCTAGCCTGATCGCTTCATCCAACTTTTTAGACCTCTCTTCAGAAGATAGCTTGTCATCCATCTCTTCAAGAACATGCATGAGGACACCAGCAATGATTTTGATCAGCTTCCTTTGGGCATGCTCTGCGTCCATTCCCTCTGGAATATTCTCTGAAACAGTCTTCAACTTGCCTGTTAACCAGATCATGGTTAACTCAATACCTTCCTCTTGAGCCTTCCGGTACAAGCCAGCCATTCCTAATAGATCATTTTGATTTTCTCCATTTACAAGAATACTTTTCTTCCAACTATGAACCGTGCGGCTAATACTAGCCTGTGTTTCAGGTGAGTTCAATGATTTTCCGAGGTCTCGCATATAAAGATAAGAAATACTCCGGTCCAAGTAGTTATCCAATTTACCTGTATGGTCTAGCCATTGAAGGTAACTTTGATACCCTTTTGAACTTGCACGTTTCTCTCGATTAGAGAACAAGGATAATATGGAATGATGACGAATATGATTGTGTTTCCATGAATGAATATCTTCAATTAAGGCTTTCGCATACGATTTTTTTACTACCTCATTATAAAGTGTTTGAAAATATTGTTCTGCTTTTTCCTCAGCCCGCCGGTAACAGGCTCCTGCATTTATTATTAATTCATCAGTCATTCTACACATTCCCTCTACTAATGATCTTCTATATGTATTTAATATCGTAAAATTGATATGATTATTCCGATTTTTGTGGTGTAATTTTATTCTATCATTATATATTTATATAGGTATAAGATTACCTTAACTTTATTATTAATGGGGTTCTCTAGACTTTTGTCATGAAACAATGTTTGCTTCATTGAGATTGATGTATAAAATAAATGTATGAAAAAGATAATCTTGTAACCAAGCGATATGGATATATAAGAGAAAGGAAAGAAGAAAATGATTAGTAAGGCAGATGTTATAGAACGGTTGCGCTCTTTATTAGGGAAGGAGCTTACTAGCGTAAATTTACACGAAGCCATTTTTTGTGAAGTTAAGCATCAAAAAATACTTCGGCGTTTTCATGTGGGTACGCACACCTATGTAGAGTTTAAATTGGATAAAAACAATGACACACCTGAATTTGTTGATATTACTATACCAGGAAATCCCAACACGTTCAGAGTAGGTCTCGAGGAAAAAGATGGACAACTAATTATTGTTTCTGAGCCGAGGATTAATTTTTCTTATTTAAGTTGATGGGAAAAGCCCTAAGGATTGATTAGGGCTCTTCTAATAAATTGATTTATTGTCCTTTTACAACGTGACTGACCGTTTCTTTTTTCATTATAGGCAATAGGGTTAGAATCCCCACCAATAGTAGAAGTGCAGACATTTCATAAATATAGACAATGGAAAGATGAGTTTTCAGCCACCCAGAGGCGGACATAGTGATGACCATGGCCCCCATAAATAGAGGATTTAATATGCCGTTGACTCGACCGATAAATGCTTCTTCTGTATTTTGTAGAATCATCGTATTAATTCCAATATGGATACATGGCATAAATAACCCCGCAAAAAATTGAGCAGCCAAGGTAAGCCATAACTCTGTTGACAATCCTAAGCCAATAAAACCGATGGCGCTTGCTGCCATCCCCATTGCTAATAGCATTTGCGGTTGTACCTTCCTTGAAAGTGCTACAGTGATGCCCCCTCCAATGATCATACCAGCTCCAAATGCAGTCATGAGCCACTGCAGATCTTCCTTTGGTAAACCTAATCTTTCAGTAATAATAAAGACTCCGAGCGGCTGAGTTAATCCTATTGCAAGCCCTGCAGCTGCAAAACATCCGCCTAACAAGGTTAGTGGCTTACTTTTAAATACGTAACCAAATCCTTCTTTCATCTCATGCATTAATGATGTGTTCGGCCTTTCCTCTTCTGGTGTTGGATCTGCTGGAAGCATCAAAAGAATAGCTGCCGAGCATAAAAAGGCCACTCCCATAACCCCAACTGCCGCAAGAATACCAAATTGCTGATACACATATGTTCCAAGGATTGGACCAAGAATCATAAATAGTGCAAACACCGTTTGATACATCGACATCCCCATCTGAACTAACTCAGTAGGGACATGCAGCTTAAACAACTTCATACCCGCAGGCTGTGAAAATTGTGACAGGATTGATGATACAAGTGTAGCAAAGAAAATCATTTTCCAGCTTCCGAAAAATAGAGTCAGTAAGACCGCAAACACTGATACAGCACTTAACACATCACACCAAACCATCGTTCTCTTTGGCCTCCATCGATCTGCGAAGGTTCCACCAATAAATGAAAAAAGAAAAATTGGTGCGAATTCAGCCACCGAGATCAAGGATACTGCAATTGGATTTCCATTCGTCATTTCAATGACATATAAGAGGATTGAGTAGTTTCTCACCCATATTCCCACTTGAAGGAACAAGACCGAAAGTAAAATCGTTCGAATCACTCGGTTTTGAAATAAATCCCCCATACCTAACTTTTGATTTGTGGTTATTTCCGACATAAAAATTCTCCCATCCATTTCTAGATAGGAGACTTGTTTGGTAACTAAAAAGAGAAAGAAAACACCTAATGGTATCTTCAAGTTCAGTTTGGTTAACAAAAGGCCATACAATCCTATCTAGAAACAAGTTTATTATCTGGTCAAAACCAGTTTTCTAAATAAGATTAGTTATTCATCGCCCCTGTTCACCCTTTCACCACTTCTTATTACTAATTAATGTAAGTAACCATCATTTTATTAATCATTTTTAACTTCTGTTGAAACCTGCCAGGTCATATTGAATTTATCTGTTACCTGCCCATAAGCTGGACTCCAGAATGTTTCTTGTAGTGGCATTAATACCTTTCCGCCATCTTGTAATTTTTCAAAAACTGCTTTTGTTTTTTCAACACTATTAATTATTATTGCAATTGTTACTTGAGATCCAATCGGATAAGGCTGTCCTGGGAATGTATCGGAAAGCATCAGATCAGAATTTCCTATCTTTAAATGTGCATTTAACACACGGTCTTTTGCCTCAGGAGGAGTAGGGTATTCCGGATTGTCTGGCAAATCCCCAAACGTTTGAAGAGAAACAACCTTTGCATCTATTGCATCTTCATAAAACTTAACCGCTTCTTGCCCATTTCCATTCAATACTAAATACGGATGAATTCCTAAAATCATAGGACACCTCTTTTTTTATTTTTTCAGAACAAACGTTCTATATTAGAATACCAGAATAATCCTACTCATGCAATATTTTCTATCTATAAAACATTGTCGTTTTTTGTCTAAATGTATGTCGAATCCCAAAAGTTGCAACAAATACCTGAGAAGTTGCAAGAAACAACCCCTTAGTTGCAACAAAATACCGTAAACTTGCAAAAACAACTTCGAGTGAACCTCTCAATACCATCCATAATTTCCATTTTTCTCAAAAATACACATAAAAAACCCGTACACTCTTCAAATAGCGTACGGGTTTGATTCTATTTTTGAATTTCTACTGAGTCTCCAGTGGCATTTTGACTATTATTTGCTTTTTCAGCTTTCTTCCCCCAATAATTTGCAAGGAGTGAGCCTGATACATTGTGCCATACGCTGAAGATCGCTCCTGGTACTGCTGCCAGTGGAGAGAAGTGTGCAGCAGCCAATGCAGCAGCGAGTCCAGAGTTTTGCATTCCTACTTCAATGGAAACCGCCTTTTGATCACTATAATCCATTTTTAACACTTTAGCTACTAGGAAACCTAATAGATACCCTAGTGCATTGTGTAAGATAACTACTGCTAAAATCAATAAACCACTTTCAAGAATCTTCTCTTTGCTTCCGCTAACAACCGCTGCAACAATGGCTACGATTCCGATAACAGACACTAAAGGAAGAGCTTTAACGCTTTTTTCAACTTGAGTGCGGAACAGAGTTTTCACAATCAACCCTAAGATAATCGGTACAAGAACGATTTTGACAACAGATATAAACATAGCGCTGAGTGACACCGGTAACCATTTGCTTGCCAATAAAAGAGTGATGGCCGGAGTTAAAATTGGAGCTAATAAAGTTGAAACAGATGTAATCGATACAGATAAGGCCGTGTTTCCTCTTGCTAAATAAGTCATAACGTTTGAAGATGTTCCCCCCGGACAAGAACCAACGAGAATAACCCCTACAGCCACTTCAGCTGGCAACCCAAGAACCGTTGCAAGACCAAAGGCTAAGAATGGCATAATTAAATACTGTGCCAATACACCGATAAATACTGATTTCGGATGTCTGAAAACCTCTTTAAAGTCATTTACCGATAACGTCATACCCATTCCAAACATGATAATTCCCAATAATAATGGGATATGAGGACCAATCCAAGTAAAACCTGTAGGAAATAATAATGCCAACCCTGCAAAAAGTAGTACCCAATATGCAAAGGTATTGCCTGCAAATATACCTGCTCTTTCTAATGCTTTCATAGTAGTATACCCCCTGTGTAAAAATATAATTTTCATTATACTCCAAACATTTATAATTTTGTAATATTTTTTGACAAATTCTTTTAGTAAAATTTTATAATAAAAAAATGAGAGCCTTTACATGCTTATTGGCTCTCACTTTTCCTATAAAAAAATTATTTTATTCTAAACGACCATTTTGTTTCTGAATGGTACACTTGATCTTTCTCTATTATTGTACTCGGAAAGTGTGAATGATGAATGGCATCAGGAACTCCTTGTGTCTCCAAACAAAATCCCAAGTATTTCTCTGACCTTCTGCCACGTATGTCATAATTGTTTCCTAGCTGTGTCCCTGTATAGAGTACTACTGCCGGTTGATTCGTTTCAACAACTAGTTGACGACCACTTTCCTCATCATATAATTCAATTGGTGCTGACTGGTTACTCGTTAACATAAAGGGGTGATCATAGCCATTGCCAACTAGTACGTTTTGATGATGCTCTGAAACAATTCCTTCTTGAATCCTCCGACCATTCCGAAAATCAAAAACCGTATGATCTACATGTATCATTTCACCAGTTGGAATCAAATGTTCATTTAATTCAAGAAAATGATCACTCTTCATCTTCAGTCTGTGATCCTCAATCGTTCGTTTTAATTCACCACTTAAGTTAAAGTACGTATGGTTTGTCATATTAAGGATGGTTCGTGCATCACTAATTCCTTCATAGCTTAGAACAATGTCATTAGCATTTGTTAATGTATATGTCACAGATACTCGTACATTTCCAGGATAGCCTTCTTCACCATCCCTGCTTTCGTAACGATAGCAAAGACTGACTGAATCCTTTTCTTGCACTACTTCAACATCCCAGACCGTTTTATCAAACCCTTTTAAGCCACCATGCAGATGATTTCCACTGTTATTTTGGGCTAGCTCATAGGTTCTTCCGTCGAGTTCAAAACGGCCTCCAGCAATTCTCCCGGCATGTCTTCCAATGACTGAACCGAAATATGCTGAATTCGCTTGATACTCTTCGATCGTATCAAAGCCTAATACAATGTTTTCAAGATTACCTCTGCGGTCAGGTGCCACAATTTTTGTAATGGTACACCCATAGTTGATAGAAGTTACTTGCATGCCCGCAGCATTTTCAATCGTATGTGCTACGATGGTTTGACCATCATGCTTTCCAACTACTGACTCTGATACTTTCATAGGAATGCCTCCATTTATAAACTCTCGCAGAAACGGCAAAATGCCACTTGACCATCTGTATCTCTTTTAAATACTCCCGCATCCTCAAGTACTCGCTGGAATTTTAATCCTACTTCTCTTCTTAAAATTTCTTCTGCCGTATCATCCGACCATTCTGTTTCGTACTTACTCTTTAATTCCTCAGCCCATGTGAGGTGATAGTCTTTTACTAAATTTGACTTTCCTAATAAATACGCTTTTACTTCCTCTAATTCTTCCTTCAATCTAGCAGGGAGAACAGCAAGACCCATGACCTCTATTAATCCAATATTCTCCTTCTTAATGTGGTGAACATCGCTATGCGGATGGAAGATTCCTAATGGATGCTTTTCACTCGTTCGGTTATTTCTTAATACTAGATCTAACTCGAATTGCCCCTCTCGCATTCTAGCAATTGGAGTAATCGTGTTATGCGGTGTATCTTCGGAATAGGCATGAATATCAGCCTTTTCATCCGAGTACCCCTTCCAGCTAGTCAAAATATAATCCGCTGCTTGAATGAGTTCTTCTTTATTCCGTGATCGTAAACGAATGACCGACATCGGCCACTTGACTGTTGCCGCGGATACATGTGAGAATTCCTTCATCTGAAAAGAATACTCTTCGTCGGCTCGTGCCATTGCAAACTCATAATTTCCCCCTTGGTAGTGATCATGAGTTAAAATCGATCCGCCTACAATCGGAAGATCCGCGTTTGAACCAACGAAATAATGTGGAAACTTTTCTACGAACGATAATAATCTTTCAAATCCTTTTCGGGATATTTTCATATCACGATGCTCTTTAGAGAGCACAATACAATGTTCGTTATAATACACATATGGAGAATACTGAAGATACCATGGCTCATCCTCTAGCTCTAGTCGAATCATTCGATGATTGGAGCGAGCTGGGTGACCCACTCGTCCCACGTAGCCCTCGTTCTCTTCGCATAGAAGACATTTAGGATACTGCACATCCTGCTTTTTCTCTTTTTCCAAGGCAATTTGCTTTGGATCCTTTTCTGGCTTCGACAGATTGATGGTAATATCCAGTTCTCCGTATGGAGTATCTGTTTTATAACTAATATTCTTCGCAATACTTTTTGTTTGGATATAATTGCTGTTTTGACTCAATTGATAAAAAAACTCTGTTGCACATGTTGGATCCTTTTCATAGTGACGATAAAAACGACGATTCACATCCGAAGGCCTTTGTACTAGAACATTCATTAGCTTGCTTGAAAAAATTTCCTTATCCGCATCCAGGATTCCAACAATCCCTTTTTTAAAGGCATACTGAACGATTTGCTCTAACACATCTGGTATGCTTGCTCCCTTTACACCTTCTATTTTCTCAGGGTAGTCAGCTAGTTGTAAAAGTGACATTAGCTGGTTTCTTGCATATATTTCATCTTCCCGTTCAATCATTTCACATTCCAAAGATTGGTCAAGGAGTGATTGAATCAAAGTATAGATTTCCATGGAGTGTTTCTCCTTCCGTTACTTTTCGTACCCATTTGGATGTGACTGATGCCAGCTCCATGCGTCCTCAATAATCTGCTCAATATTCGTACGTTTAGGGCTCCAACCGAGCACCTGTTTTGCTTTTTGAGAGGAAGCAATTAACTTTGCTGGATCTCCTGCTCTTCTTGCCACGATTTTTTCAGGTATGCTATGCCCTGTAATTTTCCTTGCTGTCTCGATAATTTCCAAAACGGAGAATCCTTGGTTACTACCAAGATTGAACACATTACTTTCTCCACCATTTTCTAAATACTTTAAAGCAAGAATATGTGCAGCAATTAAATCCTCTACATGTACATAATCACGGATACAGGTTCCATCTGGCGTATCGTAGTCATCCCCGAACACAGAGATGAACTCTCTTTGCTCAAGAGCCACTTGTAACACTAACGGAATCAAATGAGTTTCTGGTGTATGATCCTCTCCCACTTCTCCAGTTGGTCTAGCCCCCGCTACATTAAAGTAGCGAAGCGCAACATACTTCATTCCGTAAGCACCGCTGCACCACTTCAGCATTTTTTCCATGGTTAATTTCGTCTCTCCATAAGCATTGGTCGGAAGTGTTGGAGTATCTTCTGTAATCGGCATGATTTTTTGGTCACCATACGTGGCTGCTGTTGATGAGAAGACAATATTCTTCACATCGAATTCATTCATTACTTCAAGTAACACTTGCGTCCCATACACATTATTATCAAAATACATAAGCGGCTTTTCCATTGATTCACCAACAAGGGAATTGGCTGCAAAATGGAGTACACCTTCGATTTTTTCCTTTTGAAAAACGGAGGTTAAAAACTCTTTCTCTCTTATATCACCTTTATAAAAAGTGGCTTGAGGATGGATGGCCTGTTCATGCCCGGTTTGGAGGTTATCAATAACAACCACCTTGTATCCTTGATCCATTAGCTGATATACAGCATGTGAACCAATATATCCTGCCCCACCTAACACTAATACGCTCATCGTATCAACTCTCCCTTAAGCTCTTTCGTTCCGTCCCCAATACTCGCTACATAAAAGGTTGCTTCATATCCAATTCTCTCTTTATAGCTTTCACCGACTTCTTTAATAAATAAATCAACGGAATTCTTTTCTACTAGAGCAATGGCACAGCCTCCAAATCCTGCCCCAGTCATTCGTGCACCTACTGTCCCTTTTTGGCTCCAAGCAGTACTTACAAGTGTATCCAGTTCAATACCTGTTACTTCGTAATCATCTTTAAGAGAAGTATGAGAAGCATTCATCAGTTCTCCAAAGTAGGCAAGGTTTCCTTCTTTTAGAGCTTTCAAGGCTTTAATCGTACGGCCATTTTCATACACGGCATGCTTTGCTCGTTTTTCTAAAAGTTCGTCCCCAATCAACTCACGATTGGCCTCAAATTGTTCTTCCGTTAAGCTACCTAATGCCTCGATATCCAATTTAGCTTGTAGTCTGCTAAGGGCTTCTTCACATTGTGCTCGGCGCTCATTATACTTCGAGTCGGCTAACTCCCGACGCTTATTCGTATTCATAATAATAATTTTGTGGTTTTCTAGATTAAGAGGCGCATATTCGTAAGTAAGAGTCTGGCAATCTAATAAAATCCCACAGTTCTCCTTCCCCATGCCAATCGCAAACTGATCCATGATGCCACTGTTTACACCAATAAACTTGTTTTCTACCTTCTGTCCTAGCTTTACAAGCTCTACTCTGTCTATTTTCAGATCGTATACCTCATCAAGTATGACACCCATTAACATTTCCAGTGAGGCAGAAGACGACAGACCCGCACCATTTGGAATGTTCCCATTGATTAACAAATCAAATCCGTTTGGAAGAATACCGAAACTCTCCTGAACGTAGCGAATTATACCTTTTGGATAGTTTGCCCAATTATGAGCGGCATCATATTCCAAGGAATCTAATGAAAATTCAATGATTCCCTTTTCTGGAAAGTTCTCTGAATACAATCGCACCAAACGGTCTTCCCTTTCCCTTACTGCTCCATACGTTCCGAAAGTGATGGCAGCTGGAAATACATTCCCTCCATTGTAATCCGTGTGTTCCCCAATGAGGTTAATTCTCCCTGGTGAAAAAAAGAGTCGAACATAATCTTCTACTTTAAAAATCTCTACAAACTTCTTAAATAATCCCTGTTTTTCCATTGTTATCATCCTTTCGCTTTGGCTGGTAAAAATCTAATGAAACCTTTAACGATGGTTTAAATTCTTAGATAAATGAAAACGTCTTCACTAACTATTTTATTCTTTAAGTAAATTTTAGTCAATGTTTTAGTAAAAGTTTTATTAGTAAAGAAAGAAGTTTATTCTGCACAAAAAACCATAGTATAAAGCTAGATATGTCAGTGCAATAAAAAAAAATCCTTTCAAGTAATTTGAAAGGACACTTAACAACACTGATTGGCCTTGTTGGATGAGTCCAAAAGGCTTGTATTCTTGTCAATTTAGATTGGTGGGATTTTCCATTAATTGCTGTACCTGTTGCTGGATTTGTGTAATATGCTGCATATGTTCATCTCTAAATTGAGTAAAAAGCTGCCTAACTTCTGGATTTGTAATCTGCAACATATAGTGATTGTATAACATTTGGTCAGCCATTTCCGTTTCCAGTATATCATGTAACTTATCAAGATTATTCATTTTTCCATCTCCTTCTTATACAATCCCAAAACCACTCATTTTCTGAGAAAGCATGTTATAACGAGTCCTTGCAGACATTTCTAATCCTTGAAACATGGTTTGCATTTGGGGATCGGTGATTTCCTTTTGTAATTCAGTGTATTTTTTTGCCAAGAATTCCTCATGGAAAAGCAAATCTTTAAAAGCATGATTCATAATTTCTTGTTTAGATAGCATATTGTTATTCTCCTCCCATTTTATCAACTTCTTTTTACGGTGTAATAAAACTCTCCGTTTGGGCTAATGGTTGCTAAATAAACGCTTTTTACATCCATTATTCCAAACTTATGAAGCTGCTTTATTAACCATTCTTCGTTATAATTTAACATTTCCAACTGATCATAAATCACTTTCCCATTATTGATGAGAACAGTTGGCAAACCTCCAGGAGGGGCAGGGATTTGAAAATCCTTTGAAGTTGGTGATGTGTACTCATCTTTTTTCATTACACTTAGATGTCCACTTGTCTCCAGAGTAACTTGTTCCACCTCAGACAAATCAGGTGCATCGGCTAATCGCATTTCAGAAAGAAGTAAATTTATACTAAAAAAGGAACGTCGCATATTGGTTTCATTAATGATTCCCTTTTCAACTAAAACGGACGGCTTTCTTGTAAGAAGTTTGGCAAATGCATGATTTCGAACAGCTGCCCATGATAGGATAAAGTGCCAAAAATAAAGGGAGGAAGTCGCAATGATTGTTGTTGTAAAGAGAATCTTCCCATCAAGTAGAGGAGCTACTGCTAATGCCCCTAGCATCCATAAAAATGTAAAATCAAAAGCCGTAAACTGCCCCGCAGCCCTCTTCTTGAGAAACCTGCTCATACAATAAATCAGGATAATCGATATCACTGCACGAAAAGCAAACCCCGTTGGACTTAATTTTTCTGTTAGCTGAAAATATTCCATTATTTTGTTCATATCATTTCACACTCACATGGATGTTTCCTGTTGACTCTAGCGTAGCCAACATTACTTGAGAGATCGAATATCCTTTTTTGGAAATCTCATCCTCTAACCAACTCTCCCTTAATCCAAAAGCATTGAGATGCTCCCGCTCGATTTTTCCGTCATAAATAAGAACTGTTGACATTCCCGTAGGTTTTTTAGGGAGATTTAACATACTTCTCGTTACAGGGGAAGACTCTGGCTTTTTTATTACACTTAACTCTCCCATTGGTTCCAAAACAGCTTCCGCTACTTCAGATAAATTATGTACCTTTTTGAGTCGAAGTTGAGCTAACAAATCATTAATGGTTATATGAGCCTTTCTCAAGTGGGTGTGAAGAAGTTGTCCATTTTTAATTAAAGAGATTGGACTGGTTCCTACCCAAGATGGGAAAGTAAAATCAATCCAAGAAAGAAGCAGGCTCAATGAATAGGCTACAACGATAATGACTAAAGCGGATGTAAGCGATGATTGTGGATTCACCATTCTAGCTGTTGCCACATGAGCCATTCCTGCATGGGTAATAAAATTAAAAGCTGAAACAATTCCAACTTGGCGGGGACCCATTAACCTGGTCATAAAAAAGATGGAAAAGTAAAGAATGGTTACTCTTAAAAAAATTTCTACTGGGTTTAGAGACGTTCCCCCATTCCAAAACGTATTCCAATCCATTGCTCCACCTCTATTCCAAAAATGAATGAAATGATACCTAGAGAAACAATTACATTCCTAATTCCTGAATACTACAACAAAATTTCTATTATTAATCTTTATTATTGCCATTTAGTTATATTGAATAAAAGGTAAATAATGAGAGTAAGACACTGGGAGTATAAACAATAAACACTTACCAGAAGATATTTTGTGGGCAGTAAGCTTACCATGTATGCTTGTCACTTACACTGTTTCCTAACCCTTTTCTCAAACCATAGATCGAGTACAGTCTGGATGTGCAGTGGGAATGCCTCTAAAATTTTAACAACAAATTGAACAAAATCACCTTGTTTTAAATCCATCTCAGAGACAAACCATTTCGCAGCCTCGTTAGTTACTTCTAATTTCATTTTTTTGTACAAAAAAAATTCCATATTAAAAGGCATTAATCCTTCTTGGATTAATGCCCTCTCTCTTTAAAGGGATGCAGATTTACACTACCTCTCAAGGCCCTCTATTATTTTTATCACATCTTTTAATGATTCAATTTTAAAATCTGCTGAGTCAATATCAAACCCAAATGTTGAATCAATTAATGCTGCTACTTTCAGACCCGCTGCTTTGGCTGCCTCAATTCCATAATTAGAATCTTCAACCACTAGCAGTTCCTCTTTTAATAAATTCATAGAGTTTACTGTGTAATTATAAATCTCTGGATTAGGTTTTGTTTCTACAAACATTTCCCCACTAACAAGAATACTAAAATAATCTTTAATTCCGAGCTCTTCTAATACATACTGAATATTTTCCATTTTCGATGAGGAGGCAAGCCCTACTTTAATATTTTTCGAAGAAAGGTACTCTAAAAGTTCATTAACGTATGGTTTTTTAATTTTCTCATATTCTACCGTTATTTCTTTAAAATAAGATTCCCTTTTATGGTTAGCTTCTTCTAAGGAGATATTTAATTTTTTTGAAAGGTATTCTGTGTCGACTTTGACGGATGCACCAACAAGAAAATTCAGCTCTGATATGTCGACAAATACTTCATTACTCTTAAGAAATTCATGAAAATTTTTTCGAAATACTACTTCACTATCAATTAATACACCATCCATATCAAAAATTACACCTTTAATCATATTTTTCCTCCTCAGGTTTACGTTCCAGGTTAATTTATATACTAAGTATTAGACCATTAGGGATATAGCTGCTACATTCGTACCATTTCCTAAATTATCAATCCGGTTTACATAGGGAGCAACATATTCAGCTCCTGCTTTGGCTGCTACAAATGCACTCATTGGGGTATATACAGTCGTAGCTAGCTTACGTATCCCTTCTGCTTAGAAAAGGTCTTTGTTCCTTCACAATAATACGAGGATTAGTAGTACTCCATCAATTGGAAATTACTCATTTAAGTCTTATCTCCTTAACATTTGCTGAATCAATAACTATTTTCAAATTTGTCACCTCTTAAAAAGAATAAATGCTTAACTTTTGTAACTTCTTCTATTGAAGATGTGTCAAAAGCTAAGCATCTGCTTTATTTTATCTACTAATAATCTGTATTTCACTTCCTGGCTCAATATCGGCAGTGATGTTTGCCTCTTCAAGGTAAAGTGTTCCAGGTAACTCTGGGCTTTGCGAGCCATCAAACTTTAAGGTAATATGCCCAAGTGATACAAGGTTTTTCTTTACAGCATCTCCTACAGCAGTAATAGAATACTCTTTATTACCCATTTTAAGAATATCTCCCACTACAATGTCACCTTCAACAGGGTTTACATCAATAAGCAGGCAATATTCAGCTAATTCTATTGGAGCGTTTTCTCCAAATAAAATAAACATTTTTTCTCCAAGAAATTCAGATACAGATGGACCAAGTTTATTAATTTTTGTTTCATATTTTGTTGTTAACATCATGAAGTCTCCTTACACTAATTCTATTTTCAAAATCCTACTATAATTTGCATTAATTTAGTCATACAATCCAAAGCTTGCTAGCCATGCAATAAACACAGTTGGAGCTCCGGTTAAGAATCTTGAATAGAGTACTGACGGCACCCCTACCTCTACTGTTTCAACCTCTGCTTCAGCTAAACCTAGACCCACTGGAACAAAATCAGCAGCTGCTTGAGCATTGATTGCAAATAATGCCGGTAGTGCAAGATGCGCTGGGATGTTACCTTTACCAATTTCTACACCAATTAACGTTCCTACTACTTGAGCAATAACTGCACCAGGGCCTAAGAATGGGGAAAGTAATGGGAAGGAACAAACAAGCGCAATAACTATTAGTCCCCAAATATTTCCTGCAAACGGAGAAAGGAATTTCGCAAATACGTCACCGATTCCTGATTCAAGAATAATACCAATCAACATCGCAACAAATGCCATAAAAGGAAGGATTGTTTTAATAACTGTGTCAATGGCTTCACGTCCGGCTTGGTAAAAAACACTTGTAATAGAACCCATAGCCATACCTACTCTTGCCATTAGCCCTTTAGGTGCTTGTTGTTCACTAATCTTTTTATTCGTACTGTATTTGCCCTCTTGTTTTACCTCTGGAGCAATTTCTTCTATTACACTTGATTGTGCTAATTCAGAGGCATTAGTAAGTTCAATATTATCAACCTTTACTCCAGAAACATAAATGTCTTCAGTAATATGTTTGGCCAGAGGACCACTTTGACCAGTAGGCATGATATTAATAGTTGGAATTCTTTTCTGTGGGTATAAACCACATCGTAACGTTCCACCACAATCAATAATCACACATGCCATTTCACTTTCTGGAACAGAAGTTTTGAATCCATCTACAAGCTCACAACCTGTTAGTTCAGCAATTCTATCCGCAATATCCGGTCTTTGACCTCCTGTAATATAAACAACTTTATTCTTTTCACTCGTTGGAGTAATTACTAAAGGGCCACCAAAGCCACCAGATCCTTTTGATACTTTGATTGATTGATATGTTGTCATTTATTCCACCACCTATAATTGAACTGTATCTTTTAATTTTACGTTTTGCTGTTTTGCAACATATGCTGTTGTTAAATCTGTCACCCAACCTCTTAAGAAGTTTGTTACTACTCCAACTAAGAAATAACGAAGAGCCAATTCTGTAACATCGTGTCCAAGTGTGGTAATACCTGCAGAGATTCCTAAGAATACGAATAACTCACCTGGGTTAACATGTGGGAATAACCCATTATGTGTGTGACAAGAATAAGATGCTGCCGCGTAATAACTAGGCTTATATTTTTCTGGTAAGAAACGTCCTAGAGATAGTGTCATTGGATTAGCCAGAACAAATGTCCCAATAACCGGTAATACAAAATATCTTGTGAAAGGGTTTTTCCCTGACTTTTTGGCTAATTTCTCTACTCTTGCCTGCCCAACAAAGTGTACAAGAGCATTCATCGCTACCAATAACATAATAAGGAGAGGTACTATACCAGTAACAAGATCTATAAAAACCTCTCCACCATGTCTAAATAAATTCATAAACCCTTCCGCTGCTTTTATAACAAACTCCATAAAATCACCCTTTTCTTATCTTTTATTAGGTATTAAATGATCAATCCAACCTTTTTTCACTCGTAATTCCCCACCCTTTGAAATAATGTCATAACTTCTAAGGGCATCCGCAATTGCTAGCTTGGTTAATTTATCTAGACCAGTGAAATCTTCTTCAGCAATTTTTAACAAGTGCTTACCTTCAAAGCCTTTTAGTTCTTTCACACGTGAGAATACTGTTACTCCTTGCATTTTTGCTGCTTTTAAAATTTTATTTCTTTTGTCTATGCTAAACATGACAACAGTCCCTGCTCTGAACATACCTGTCTTTTTTCCAATGGCTACTCTACCCATTGACCTCATTTCAGCATATTTTTTATTAAAATGCCTAATTTGAAGAAACCCAAGAATGCTCTGTACCAACCATGCTATACCTATTAAGAGAATCAAGTACAAAATCATTTCTTTGTCTCTCCTATCCAAAAAATTACCGCAAACGCTTTCCAAAGGTTGTATAAAAAATTGATTATAGTCTTGCTGCCTTTTCCAGTAAGTTAGTTAACGTATTAAAACTATTAACATTAGCTAGCTGGTTAGTAAGTTCTGTGGAATTAGCTATTTTTAATATTTCATCATAAAGCCTAACGATAAAGTGTTCACTATTATCTATTTGATCTTCTGGTAACCCTAACAAGAAAATTACCTTAACTTCTTTTTCCTCTACATTTATCTTTTCAGGAAAAACACCAAGTGCAAGTTCTACTGAATTAGAGTTTCTATTGATCGTGTGTGGAAAGGCTATATAATTCCCAAATATCATGGAACCTTTTCTTTCCCTCTCCTCCAAGCGTTCCTTAAATCCTTCATCCAAGTAGCCCTTCTCGGTTAAGGTATCAATCATAGTATTTACACCTTTGTGGTACCCTTCGTTACTTTCCAATAAAAAAAACTTTTCCTCGGTAATGAGTCCTCTTAAAATGGATTGGTACTTTCCTTCATGATTTATCTTTAAATTTTTCATGAAAGTAGCTACTTCAATCTCTTTAGTTACCTTTCTTTCATCAAATATCTCACTAATTTTTACAAAAGGAATGTTTGGTTCAAAAGGTAATTTCACTGTTGAAAAGGCAATATCATAATTGCTTATGAGATCTTCTGTTACTTCTTTATCGGAGTATAAATCTATCTCCGTTTTATTATTTAATACTCTCTCTAATTGCATTGCTATTAGTTTTGCTGTTCCTCTCCCAGTACCACAAATGACTGCTGCCTTTTGGAATCTTTTAACTTTTACATCATTATTTGCAATAAACACCCCAAAATAGAAAGCCAGGTAACCTAGTTCATCCTCTGATACTGCCAAACCACTTTCTCTTTCAATCACTTGTCCTGCTATTTCAGCCATTTTGTATGCAACTGGATATTTCTCTTTCACATCTCCTAGCAATGGATTTTTCAACCGAAGACCAAATAACAGTCGATTTAACATGAAAGTAAGGTGATATTGAAGATCTTTAAAAAAGGAATGATGTTCATGAATTATTTCTTTTTTAAAACCAAGTTGTTCAATAATCTGTTCAAGCAATCCTTTTACATCATCTGTAATTATAACCTCAGCCATTGACCGATTATTGGTTGGCGTACGTCTCCCTGCTATAGGAATAGTGATAAAGAGAATCTCTAGCTCTGGGATCTCTATTGGTAGCTTTGTTTCTAAAGCCTTAATAATTTCCATTGCTACTTGATAATCTTTTGTTTCTAGTAATTTCTCATGTTTTTCATTTAATTTCTTTAGGGGATGATTCTTTAGTAAGCGATCTAACATTACGACAATAAATTCCATTAATCTTGATTGGGTTGTAGATTCAAAATCATACTTACTGCAGATTTCCAAGACTTCTTCTACGATATCTACATCTATTGGATAATTACCAAATAATAAATCAAACATGTTATCCAAGATAAAGAATCTTATGTCGAGTTCTTCACCAATTAATTTCATTCCTTTGTTTTGCTTCCCTTGAATGACTAAATTATAAGTCCCTAAGGAAACCGAGGCCTTTTTTAATTCATTTATAAGGGTAGTTCTACCTATATGCATCTCATATGCTAAGTCATCTAAAGTGTATGTTTCTTCACTATTTATCAAACGGTCGATGATAAAGGCGATCCTTTGTTTTGAAGTATCTATCTTTTCAGTTTCTGTATTTGTTCTATTTAATAAGTTATGAAATACCTCATTTTCTTTAATGTCTAGTCGATAGCCTTTTCCTCTCTCATTTGTAATTAAAGCCACACTAGTTAAATCTTGATTTAATTGATTAATATCATTACGTACTGTTCTAGTACTGACACCTAATAGTTTTGCTATCTCTTCTAACGAACAATACGTTTTCTTTTGTAGAATTTCTAAAATCTGAACTGTTCTTTCGTCCAGTATAAAATCAGACATTTCATCACCTCTTTCAAAAATGGGCCGTTTTGTGGAGGAATAGGCGCAGGAAATCCCATTTCCCCCTGGCACCATTAGGCTTTGACTTGTCTACTGAATCTTAGCTTACTTATCCTCGTGATTTTCCACCCGAAATATTAAATGTCGTACCTGTTATATAACTTGCACGATCAGAAGCTAAATAAGAAACAAGATCGCCTATTTCTGTTAATTTCCCTTCTCTTCCAAGAGGGATTGATTTACTATAATCTGTTGAAAGACCATCTACCGTAACACCACGAGTATATGCTAGGGCTTCATTATAAGCGTCTGTTCTTAACCCTGTGGTTTCTATAATTCCAGGAGCAATTGCTACTACGCGGATATCGAACTTTCCTAATTCCTTTGCCCAAGCACGTGAAAAAGCAATGACTGCCCCTTTAGTTGCTGAATAACAACTCTGACCGGCTGACCCTTCTTGCCCAGCCTCAGATGCAACGTTAATAATAACACCCTTATTTTGTTTAATCATTTCTTTAGCTGAAGCCTGTGCAAAAAGGTATGGACCCTTTTGGTTAACGGCTACCATTAAATCAAAATCCTTTTCACTTAATTCGTACTCAGGTCTTTCTCCTTTATCGTCCACTAACAATCTAGGTAAATTAATACCAGCATTGTTTATTAGTATATCCAATGAGCCAAAAAGCTCAATAGTATAACCTATTACTCGTTCAACACTTTCCTTATTTGTTACATCACACTTTAAGAAATATGCACCGCTTTCAAGTTGTCCGTCCTCTCCGTTCAAGTCTGCAACAACTACTTTTGCACCATTTTTTATAAGTTCATTTGTAATGTTCAAACCGATACCAGAAGCACCACCAGTTACAATTGCAACTTTTCCTTCTAAACCTAACCAAGAGTTATCCATGCTTTTCCCTCCTTGTTTTAATGAAAACACTTTCAACCCCTGGATTTATTATAAGAATAATAGAGTTCATGATTAATACACACTTTTTCACACTAAGTTGAAAATAAGTGTATTATTTAAGTTTTTTGAAGAACCATTAATTAGAAATAACCATTAAATGCCACACATTTAATGGTTAGGAAGGACTTTTCTTCATCACCCATACAAAAAGTGTGGGCTCCAGTTTGGACAAACCCCATTTTTACAAACTCCTGAAAAGGAAAATTCAACAGTTATCTACCAAATCCCTGCTTTGTCACTGTATGATATAAATAGCAAATAATGTTAAGAACGAATATCTGTGTACTGTTATATTAGCTATAGGGAGGTGAAGGGAATGGATTATGTAGTTTGTATCGGACGCACGCTAGATTACATTGAAGATAACCTGCAAGAAACCATTACACTCGAAACACTAGCAGAAATTGCATGCTTTTCTCCTTTTCATTATCATCGTGTATTCCAAGCCCTTGTCGGGGAATCGGTCATGGATTATGTAAGAAAAAGACGTCTTACACGTGCAGCAGAACGACTTTTCTATTCGGATGTAAAGGTGATTGATATTGCAATGGATGTCGGTTTTCAATACCACGAGTCATTCAATCGGGCTTTTAAAAAGTTTTATGGCGTTTCACCTAATCAATATCGAACCGCCAATGCATTATCTGGTCCCTTACGCGGAAAAGCCTACCTAAATAAAATAATGGTCCAAGGAGGACATATAATGGAACCAAAATTAATCACGAAACCGAAATTTCACATCATTGGGTATGAACTGAAAACAAAAAATATAGACGGGCAAAACAATAAAGACATTCCCGAATTTTGGCAGTTATACCTTCAGAAGAAATTATATGAGAACATTCCAAATCCCCTAAACTGCAAAGAGGAGCTTGGCATCTGCACTAATTTCTCCCCTGAAACAGGTGAGTTTTTGTATTTGATTGGAATGGAAGTAGCTGAAGGAACTCCAGCACCTGAAGGGTTAGTGTACAGAAGCTTTCCAGAGATGCAATATGCTGTGTTTACAACGCCGAAATCAGATGATGCAACATTTACCACTTCTATCCAGTCCACATGGAATTATGCGTTCACCGAATGGTTCCCTCAATCCGGTTATGAACATGCTGGAGTCCTGGATTTTGAGTTATATGATGAAAGATGCCATGGGACCGAGAACAAAGTAATGGATATCTATATACCGGTTAATCAACAGACGGTTAATGCATAAAAAAAGGGATGGTTCCTTGCTTGATTCTGAAGCAGCTGAACCATCCCTTTTTTAATTTAAAAGTAAAAAAATAAAATAACCATTAAATGCCACACATTTAATGGTTAGGAATGACTTTTATTAGTATTTTTGTAGATTTTTCTTCATAAGAGTTGCTACTTGTAGATTTTCGTGTTGAGAAGTGTTTTCTAGTTGCTTAATAATTAATTCTTGTCGATTAACAGGATGATTTTGACTTAATTTAGCTTTTGCTTCAATTTTTGTGATTTTTATTCGGAATGCTACAATTCCTTTACTCATTCCTTCGATAAAGCTAGGTTCAACATCATTTAAATTGTATTGACTATCAGGGCTTTCATATTTATTTACCAAGTCATTTAAAGAATCGAATATTACTTTTGTATCTTCGACAATCTTCATCTTTCCATATAAATGGATAGATACATAATTCCAAGTAGGTACTGCTTTAGTTGTTTCGTACCATGTAGGTGAAATATAACAGTGAGGACCTTGGAAAACCGCAAGGACTTGTTGGTTTTCAGCATCTTCCCATTGTTCGTTTGGACGTGCAAAATGACCATATAAAGTATTTTCAGATTTATTTAACATCAATGGAAGATGAGTAGCGTAGGGTTCTCCTTTATGCTGAGAAAATAAGGTTGCAAAGCCATATTTATCGATAAAATCATATATTACTTCTTCATCATCAATTTTAAAATGTTTAGGTATATACATAATATCCACCTTTCAAAAAAAGTTATATAAGTGTTTTGGTCATTATAAAGTCTATTTGTTCTTCATCACCCATATAAAAAGAGTGGGATCCAGTTTGGACAAACCCCATCTTTTTATAAAAGGCAATAGCATTTTCATTTTTTTCCCATACACCTAGCCAGATTTTCTTTTTATTACGTTCCATCGCAAATTCCACCGCTTTATTTAGCAAATATTTACCAAGCCCATGTTTTTGAAATGAGTTCTTTATATAAATCCTCTCGATTTCAAGTGATTCATCCCCCATATCTTCAGACTGAGCCTCATTGGTATTAACCTTTAAATATCCAGCGACTTCATTATTAAAATGAACAAAAAAGAATTGGGAAGAGATATTGGATAATTCTTTTTCTAATTGTTTTAAGTTAAATGCCCTTTCCAAATAGGCATTCATATTTTCCGGCGAATTCTGATGCTTAAATGTCTCATTAAATGTTTCATAACTAATTTCTTGAAGTTTGCGTGAATCTTCAAGGGTACACATTTTTATATTTATAGTCATTTATATGTCGCTCCTTATATTATCAATAATTTCTCTTGTTTCCCTTTTTCACAAATTCCCAGTCTTTTTCTATATTTTTTCTTACTCTTTGAAGTAGATTGAAAATGGTTTCTACTTCTCTTTCAGAAAATCCCTCTAATGCAACCTTATCGGAATAATCATTTTCTCTTTTTATAAGTGGATACACATGTTTCCCTTTCTCTGTTGGAAAGAGTTTTTTAATTTTTTTGTTATGTTGATCTTCTTTCTTTTCAATAAAGCCATTCATTTCAAGTTTTTTTATAGCACGAGCTGCTGTTGTTCGGTCTACTTTTATCATCTCAGCTAACTTTTCTTGAATGATACCTGGGTTTTCACAAATTCGCACAACATACAAATACTGCCCTTTCGTAAGGTCAAATTCTTTAAATTCTATATTAGCGATTGAATCTAATGCCCTTGCAATCAATCCAATTTCACGAAGAATTTGATTCATAATTGCCTCCTTAGCACATATTTTTATTGTAAATGCAATAAAAATGGTATATGTTAAATATAACCTTATTTTGTTGTATTTGCAATAAAAAAGTAATGATAAAGAGGGTCGATAAGAGTGAAATATGTATTTTATGTATTAGGTATTTTAATATTAACCCTTGGTATCTCTTTGACCATACAATCAGACCTTGGAACTTCACCTTTTGATGCACTTTTAGTAGGGCTGTCCATAAATGTGGGGCTTACTGTGGGAAGTTGGGAAATAATAATTGCTTTCATGTTGATCTGTTGTAATTCATTTTTAAGAAGACAAAGACCAGAAGTTTTGGGGTTGTTAACTGCATTAATAACGGGTATTGGTATTGATATGTGGCTTTTTATATTCCACAATTTGCTAACACCTGAACTATGGTACAGCAAAGTGCTTTGCTTTGGAATCGGCTTATTTGTTATAGGATTAGGAACGGCAACATATTTACACACAAATTTCGCACCGATTCCAGTTGACCGGTTAACATTAATCATTCAAGAATTAACTAGAACAAATATATTTTTTTCGAGAACGTTCATATACCTCGTATTCTTGATAATGGCAATATTTTTCAATGGACCAATTGGCGTTGGAACTGTATTAACGGTTTGTTTAGGCGGACTAATACTTAATTATTTCATGCCACTTACTAAAAAAGTAATAGACCACATACTAACCAACTCTAGTACATCATCAAATTATGACAAAGAAAAAAACCATTCAATATAGGTAACGGGTTCAGATACCTGTCACTTTTTATAAAAATACGTTTGAAAATCTCCTTATTTTGTTATACATTTTGTCCT
>NZ_JBPCCH010000014.1:0-97046 GCF_050971805.1 Robertmurraya mesotrionivorans
TTGACTTATCGTAGGGCGGAGAGCGAAGGACACTAGGCGCTAGGGCGCTGGAGCTAGACAATTCTCAAAGTCGAAAACCTTATACTTTCTTACCTTTTGAAGGAAAACACGGCAATTACTTGCCGTGCCTCCATTAAAACGTATACTTGATTTTTTGCTTTTCAGCGTGACGCTCTTTGGCAAGTTCCACAAGCTTTTCAATTAACTTTGGATATTCCACGCCAGTATGTTTCCACAGAAGCGGGAACATGCTAAACGGTGTGAATCCTGGCATGGTATTAACTTCATTAATATATGCCTTCCCGTCTTTTGTTAAGAAGAAGTCGGCACGAACTAATCCTGAGCAATCCAGTGCTTTGAAAGCTTTTATTGCCAATTCCTTCAACTGGCTGTACTCTTCCTCGCTAATTTCAGCCGGAATGATTAAAGCTGTATTTCCGTCTTCATATTTTGCTTTATAATCGTAAAATTCAACCTTAGGTACAATTTCTCCTGCAACTGAGCATTCAGGGTAATCATTTCCTAATACAGCAATTTCAACTTCTCTTGCCGTCACACCTTGTTCAATAATGATTTTACGGTCAAATTGGAATGCTTCTTTACATGCTTCCGCAAGTTCCTCACGGTTTGAACATTTGCTAATTCCAACGCTTGATCCAAGGTTTGCTGGTTTGACAAAGCAAGGATAGCCAAGCTCTGCTTCTACCTGATTATAAGCCTCTTCTGTATTTTGTTCAAAACTGCTGCGGATAAAAGATACATAGTTCACCTGTGGCAAACCAGCTTGTGCAAACACATTTTTCATTAATACCTTATCCATTCCTACAGAAGAAGAGAGAACACCATTTCCTACATACGGAAGGTTTAACAGTTCTAGCAATCCTTGTACGGTTCCATCTTCTCCGTTCGGACCGTGAAGTAGTGGGAAAATGACATCATAGCCAGCTTCTTCCCCCTTGCTTGATAACGCAGGTGTTAAAGAGGTTGGTGGGAGTGCATCACCTTCTGTAAAGATTAATTCTTTTACGGTTTCAACCGGGCCAGTTAACAGACCCCCACTTACCCAGCTACCTTCTTCCGTTATATAAATAGGATGTATTTCAAACTTGCTATGATCAAGTGCATTAATTACTGCTAATGCTGTTTGTAACGACACTTTATGTTCAGCAGATTTTCCACCGTATAATAACCCTAACTTCGTTTTCATAAACGTACCTCCATATAGTCATTGCCTTTACTATTTTACCACTATCTATTTTAAGAAAGGAACCGTACTTCTGTGCATTTATGTAGTTTTTTTCCCTAAGCCCTTCGTTCTATACCTATGTCATAACTAGCTTGCTTCACAACCTTATTCCTATTACCAAAATAAAAAGACGCATAAATTCATGCGTCTCAAATTGGATAGTTTATTTCCGCTCCAGGCGCTTGCTCTCCGGGGGGCGGTGAGCCCCCAGGAGTCAAGCGCCTTCCGCTCCAATCAACTAGATACTTATAAAACAAACATTAATATCTATAGCACTTAGCGAAAAAATCTTTTCAACCAGGAGTCATCATCTTCATTCTCTGGTTTTGGAACATCTTCTCCAAGTAAATTCGTTTTTCCAATTTCTTCCCCTAAGACAAGTACTTTAAGCTCGCCTACTTTTCCTTTACGCAAGTCTTTTTGGTTGGATGGCTTAAATTGTACTTGAACACTATCTTTTTCCTCTTTTGTCATTGGATAGATGATTTCATGTTCTGGTACAACTCCACCTAAGTAAGAGCCTTGGAAGGAGGCAAATTTCTCTTGGCTAACAATCTCTACTCTCTCATATTTTTGAAAAGCCATATTAAACAGGGACATATGGTCTTTCCAATCTTGCCGGTCATTGATGGTGACGACAATCAATTTTAAACCATCTTTTTCTGCCGTTGATACAAGAGTGCGCTTGGCTCGAATTGTATAGCCTGTTTTTCCACCTGTTGAATATGGGTACAGAATTGTAAGAAGCTTATTTTTATTAAACCACGTTCCGACCGAACGATTTAAACTTTTGCAATGATATTCCTTTGTTCCTGAGATTTTACGGTACTGTTCATTTTTCATGGCATATTTTGTAAGCAAGGCCATGTCATAGGCCGTAGAATAATGATTTTCATGGTCATCTAAGCCATGTGGGTTAGCAAACACCGTTTTTGTCATGCCAATTTCTTTCGCCTTTTTATTCATCATTTTCACGAAATGATCAAGGCTTCCACCCACATGTTCTGCTATGGCCACTGCTGCATCATTTCCAGAGCGAAGCATTAACCCATACACAAGGTCTTCTAGTTTTATTTTATCACCAGGTTGTAAATAGAGAGATGATCCTTCCGTGACAGATGCTTTTTTACTGATGGTCACCATCTCATTCATTTTCCCAGATTCAATCGCTAAAGTAGCAGTCATAATCTTCGTGATACTTGCAATTCGCATTGGCGTGTGAGCATTTCTTTCAAATAATACTCGTCCTGATTCTTGCTCCATTAATATAGCCCCTTTAGCAGCAATGGCATGGCTTTTTGTTGGAACAGCAGTCACCGTTGACAAAAGTACGAGAAATACGAGTATCCATTTTAAGTGTCTCATTCTATCCCCTTTCTAACATCAGTAGCAAGGGTTATTTTTTGAGTTTCATGGTTTTTATATTCTTAATCCAATAAAAAAGCACAAAAAAATCGACCCTTTATTACAAAAAGGATCGATTTCTCATTTAAGGAGTAGGAGTGCATATTTCAATATAATGGCCGTCTGGATCTTCGACGTAAGCCACCTTTTGGCCCCATGGTTTCTCTGTCGGTTCAAGTAATACAGGTACTCCTGCTTGACGAAGCCGGTCCACAAGCCCCTCGACGTCCTCTGTCACAAAGCCTAACTCAAACGTATGACTCTTTTGAATACCATCTGGAATAGGCAGCCCAGTGACTTCTCTTCCGCCTGCCCTTGTATTCATACTCAAGATCGTCGAACCTGTTTCATATTCAATGTAGGAACCAAACTCATTTCGAAGCTTTAATCCAAGTAGTTCACCATAAAATCGCTTTGTTTTTTCTAAGCTGTCCACGTACAAAATGACATATCCAAGCTTAACTTCCATAGACAATCTCCTCTTCCCTACTTCATCTAATTTCGAAACACCTTCGCACTTCTTACATATTCAACATCCTTGACACCTAAACGGAAATTTATTACTCTCGCCAAAGCAAAAAAGTAATCAGAAAGGCGGTTTACATACTGTAAGCACACACTTGGGGTCGTCGAATCTGCCTTTGATAAACTGACAATTAGACGTTCACCACGACGAGCAACGGTACGAGCAATATGAATGGTAGCAGAAGCCTTTGTTCCTCCTGGTAAAATAAAGCGCTCGAGTGGTGGCGCTTCCTCCGCATACACATCGATTCTTTGCTCTAAGTACTGAACAGCTTCATCTGTAAGCTTCGGAACACGTTTAGATGTTACATTGGCTAAATCTCCTCCACAGTCAAATAACTCATGCTGAATTTTCTCCAAGTCTGCAAGCACATCTGCAAAGACTTCCTCATTGAGCTCAAGCATAGCTTGTCCAACAAAGCTATTAACTTCATCAATTGTTCCATACGCCTCAACTCGGATATCATCCTTATCTACTCTTCCACCGATGATACTTGTTTGCCCTTTGTCTCCCGTCTTTGTATAAATCTTCATTTGCTCATCATCCCCTTTAAATGGATACTTTCTTTAGTGAAAAGGCTCGTTCTCCCTTTTCAAATGCTTTATTTGAAAATAGTAGTTCATAATAATAATCATGTGACACATTCCAGTCCCAGTATGCTCGTTCGTCTGGTGCAAACGAAGCTAATAAATGCCTTATAACACCTGCGTGAGTGACAACAAACGAACGTTTCCAATGATTATTTTTCACTTCCGAAATCATCTTGTTCCAGCCACTATCAATTCTTCTTACAAACTGCTGAAAGCTTTCGCCATTAGGGGTGGCTATTTCTTTGTAATGATTCAGCCATTTTTTATACTCATCATTGTCCTCTAATTCGTCAAAGGTGCATCCCTCAAAGTCACCAAAATGCATCTCTCTTAGCTCGCTCATTCGAATCGGTTCTACTTCAGGAAAGAATGCTTGTAACGTGGATAAACATCGTCCTAGATCACTAGTAAAATACCCTTCATATTTCGTTACTAGTGGTGAGGGATGATGGCATAAAGGGGAATCCGTCCACCCTAAATAGGCTCGTTTTTTATTTGCCTCTGTTAAGCCATGCCTGCATAATGCCATAACCACACAATCATCCATAGCAACCATTCCGTCCCTTCTGCAGATGCTCCCAGCACATCTCCGGTTATTCCGCCAAACCATTGCACTGTTTTTTTTCGGATAAATAAATAACATAGACAAGCACTTACAAATAACAAGAGGAAAATGGGAGCAATGGCCGGTAAGAAAAGGGTTAATCCTATTAACACGACCATACAATAGAAAGGATAACTTAGTAAAGAAATCTTACTCAATCTCTCCCTAAAAAATGCTGCAAGTCCTTCATTCTTTGCAAGTGGGGCAAGGACCAATAACGCACCAATCACTCCCCTACTGAAAAAAGGAATGAAAAGTATGACTATGTAAGTGTAAGAATGAACAAAATGGATGATTTCATATAAAAACAAATAGCGACCACTTAACAGAACAATAGCAGATAAAACACCAAATGCTCCTGTTCGAGGATCGCTCATAATTTCTAATCGTTTTTCCTTGTCCCGGTATGAAAAGAAAGCATCGCTTGCATCCATCCAACCGTCTAGATGAAGACCTCCTGTAAAGAAGATCCACGCTAACCATAGGATAAAAGCAATGGAGACTGTCGATAATGGTGTCCACTCTACTAAGGTGAAAAGAAGGACCGAATAAATGCCTCCTTGTAAAATTCCTAATAGCGGGAACATGCCAACCGCACGTTTCATATGCGCGGCATCCATTGGCAAGTTCATTTTTATAGGAATTGATGTAAAAAATTGTAGGTTTAATAGAAATGCACGAACAGTTTTCACGGCTCTTCCTCCAGGAACAGTTTTGAATGAATTTATAGTGACGAACTCATGCCTTCTTTTCTCATTCTAGATTTCCGAATCGCTTCCGTTGTACATTCATAAACTCCTCTGCTAACTAATCTACCTAGTTGAGTAAAGGAGCCTGCATACTCAATTGCCGTTCCCTTTTGGGTAGCTGCAATTAAGATGCTGTCTGTTGATGTACCTGTTGCAAGTGTCCCGGTGTTTAAGTCGAGCACCTCTTCATTTTGCAAGACCTTCACTTTTACTTCTGTTGCTGTCATGATTGATTGAATAAATGCTTCCTCAGACAATTCACCATTCACAAAGATCCAAGTATTAATTGTGCCAGGTGTATATTCAAACACTTCTCTATCTATCACGGATGCGTCTATTGCATTACCGACACCTGCCGTCACGACTACAAAAATGGAAACATTGCCATCAACATAAAGCTTATATGATACATCTTCAAGCTTAACAGCAGTCATCATTCCAACTGTTTCCCCTGGAATGAAGCCATTTCTTTCTAAATAGTTGGCCATTTCTTGTTTATGATCACTATAATTATAGTTTTTGTCTACATGGCGATTAACAAAGTTCTGGTACCAGCCCGTTCCAGAACCAATCACTCCAGAGCTCATCGTTTTTAATGGTTGCTCCGTTTTTACTACAATTCTTTCTGATGAAGCATGAATCACTGATGGATCAATTTGATATATCTCTTCTATCTGGTCATTTTCCCACTCTGGTAACAGCACCATTTGTGGAACAGGAACCTTTGGATGAGGCTGTTTGGCAATTTTCGTATGGTAGACGTTTTGAATTCGTTCTTGTTTCAACACTTCGTTCGGAGTATCTTCTATCACAATCTTCCCCTCATGAAGGAGCAGAAGTCTGTCACAGTATAAGCCCGCTAAATTTAGATCATGGAAAATGGAAACAACCATTAGTTCACATTCCTTTGACCACTTTTTTAACAGATCAAACAACTCTTTTTGATAGCTTAAATCTAAGTGGTTGGTCGGTTCATCAAGAAGAAGGATACGTGGTTCCTGGGCGAGCGCCTGAGCTAAGTAAACCCTTTGTCTCTCACCACCAGATAGATCTTGAATATTTCGATGTTGAAGGCTCAATGTTCCCGTTTGCTCCATGACTCGTAGAACGGTTTCCTCATCTTCTGGGCTCCAGCTATGAAACCAGCCTCTTTGATGGGCATAACGCCCAAGCGATACCGTTTCTTTAACCGTGTAGGAAAATGGATCTGCCGCATGCTGAGGCAGCACCGCGATCAGCTTAGCAAGTTCCTTGGGAGAATAATCGGAAAGCTTATTTCCATCAATAGAAATGGTTCCTTTTGAGGCGGGCAAAATTCCACTTATCATTTTTAAAAGCGTGGTCTTACCGCTTCCATTCGGTCCAAGAATACCAAGCATCTCGCCTTTTTTCACTTCAAAGGAAATATCCTTTACTATAGAATTACCAGCGTATCCGCCACTGACATGCTGAATGTGAAGCATGTTAACCACTTCTTTCTGCTCTTGTTTTTAGTAGGATCATAGCAAAGACAGGTGCCCCGATCAGAGCGGTTATCACCCCAATTGGAAGCTCAATAGGAGCAATGATGGTCCTTGACACTAAGTCAGCTAAAATTAAAAAGGCACTACCAGTAAGAATCGATAACGGAAGTAGATGTTTATGATCTGGCCCCCAAAGCATTCTCGCTAAATGTGGAATAACCAATCCAACAAAACCAATTGTACCTGAAACAGCTACCGCACTGCCGGTTAACATGGACCCCGCCATCAAAATAATATGCTTTCTTCGTTGGACATTCACTCCAAGATGATGAGCTCTTTCCTCTCCAAACGACATGGCATTTAATTCTTTTCCGTTAAAAATTAAGATGGCTGATCCTATAAGGAAGAATGGGAGAATAATTTTTATATATACCCACCCTCTCATGGAAACGCTTCCCAGTAACCAACCAATAATCTGACGTAACTCCTCACCTGTTAAGGCAATCATTAGGGAGATAAGGGCTCCGAGAAAGGAACTAAAAATGATTCCTGTTAAGATAATCGTCTCCACTCGCATGGAGCGCTCTATTTTTTGCGCGAAACCTAATACGAGGAAAATAGTTATAAAAGAAAACAAAATACTAAGAACAGGAAGTGTGAATGCCCCAATGACTGGAAGCGACAGCTGAAAAAACAAAGTAACAACTGCTCCAACTGAAGCACCAGAGGAAACTCCTAATGTATAGGGGTCTGCAAGTGGATTTCTAAGTAAACCTTGAAAGGCAGCTCCAGCAATTGCTAGAGCCGCTCCAACAAGTCCTGCTAAGATAACTCTTGGCAGGCGAATATTCGAAACGATATTTACATGCATTTGGTCAATTCCATCTAGTGAAACAAACGGAAAAAGTTGTGCAAGTAATATTTGAATCGTACTTAAGATAGGAACTTTCACAGTTCCTAGTGAAATGCCTAGTACAATAGCTAACAGGAGAAACGAGGCTCCCATTGTGTATGCTGCTAATCGATTAGTTATTAAATACTTCCGGATATACGGCTTTTGCAAGTTCCTCTACCCCTTCAACGAGCCTTGGCCCAGGTCGTGTTACCAGATCAGAATGAACATCTACAACCTGCTTATTTTTCACGGCAGTCATATCTGCCCAGCCTTCTCTAGAAGTTACTTGACCTACAGGATCTTCGGAGTAGTAGCCGTACGTAGTGATGATTACATCTGGATTTCTCTCAACAATCGATTCTTGGTCGATGCTCGCCCAACCATCTAGATCTCCTGCTGCATTTTCAGCATTGATCACTTGAAGCATAATATCCATGAATGTGTTCTTCCCTGGTGTGTAAATGTCTGGTGCTGGTGAAACTTCAACAAACACTTTTTTCTTTTCGGTTACAGTTGCAGCTTTTTCCTTAATTTCGTCAAGCTTTGCCTTCATAGCAGCTGTTAGCGCTTCTGCTTCTTCTGTTGTTCCTGTCATTTGTCCGATTAGGTTGATTGTTTCGTACACTTCCTCAAAATTCACTGCGTCGTTGACAACAAATACTGTGATTCCAGCATCTTTTAATTGAGTAAGTCCCGCTTCTGCAGATAAAGCTGAAGATTCATGTGCTAAAACAATATCAGGATTTAATGAAACGATTTTTTCCACATTAAATTCCATGCCACCGACTTTTTCAACATTAGCCGTTTCTTCTGGATAGTTATCATAATCAGAGATCCCAACTACCTTCTCACCTAAACCTAATTCATACACGATTTCTGTGTTACTTGGAATTAAAGAAACAATGGTCTTTGGCTCTTCTTCTATAACCACTTCATTGTCTAATGCATCAGTAAGTGTAAGTGGGAAGGCTGCTTGTTGTTCACTTTGTTCCGTTTGACCTTCTGTGTTTTGGTTATCTTCTGCCTTTTCAGTTGCGCTCCCACAACCAGCAAGAATTCCTAGTGATAGTACGAGTATTGCAAATAGTGCGTAAAACTTTTGGCGCATTTTCTTTCCCCCTGTGTTATGTAAAAAATAAAAAGCATCTTCCTACAAAGGCAGGAAGATGCTGGTATGATAGACGTTTTACACTAAATAGAAATCAAATAATAGGTAACGGTCTGCCACACCACTCCTATCCTCGTAGGAAATTCGGTGCATAGCAATAGGCGAGTCTCCTGGCTTATGGTCATTGCTTGCTGCACCTTCCCATACTTTTACGTACAGTGGTATTACTTGCAGCTTGCTCCCATTTACAGTGGCGGGACCGCGTTGGAATTTCACCAACTTCCTTTTTAAGTCTTCAGTATGAAGACACCTACTACTAGTCGAATTATGAAATTTTCTGCTACGTCTGATTATACACTAACAAAGCCCCACAAACGCAACCCCTTTTTAACAAAATGGTGACAGACACCCTTCGTGGACAAAATCGGGCAAAATGTCCACGGAGGGTGTCCGTCACCGCTCGTGGACACTTCGTGCCTTTTTGTCCTCCTGGGGTGGACAGTAACTTCTTATTGTGAAGAGGTTTTGCTTAGCATAATATGGAATATATACAACATAGCGTGGAGGTCATGTTCTATGGTAGTAGTGGGCTATTTCTTCCTTTCCTACTTCATTGGATGCATCATGTTTGGATACATTATTGGAAGATTGTTTGGAAAGATTGATATTCGGAAGGTAGGCAGTGGAAACGTGGGTGCCCGTAATATCGGGCGAAATTTAAATAAGTCGGCCTTTGTCGCTACCTTTTTAGGTGATGCGTCTAAAGGGGCGGCAGTTATCCTTCTTGGTAGAATGCTAGGCTTTTCAGAGGAGATTCAATTAGTTGGATTTTTATTTGTCCTTATAGGACATATTTGGCCCATCACCCTTTCCTTTAAGGGAGGAAAAGGGATCTCTAGCTTCCTCGGAGGAATCATTGCTTTTGAACCGACGGTAACACTTGTCATTCTCGTTAGCTTCGCGATCACATATTCCTTGTTCCGCAGCTTTACTATGGCTGGTCTACTAAGCCTATGCATTCTTCCGGTCTATTTCTTTATTGAGTCTTATACATACACTTCCGTCGGAATGATCGCACTCACAGTAATCACTATTCTTTTTGCTCATCGAACAAATATTAAAGAAAGAGTATAGGGGGAAACCAAATGGGCTTGCTTTTCAAAATTGCAAGAAGCGAAGAAGAAATGGAGCAAATTCACAAACTAAATTATCGTACATTTGTCGAAGAGATTCCACAGCATCCAAAGTCTGATACAGAGAGAAGAGTTGACCCTTTTCACGCTGAAAATACGTACCTTATCTGTCTAAAGAACAAACAACTAATTGGAATGATTGCCGTTCGAGATAAGCGACCTTTTTCCATTGATAAAAAGATTGGTCCTGTAGAAGATCATCTTCCCTTTCAAGCTCATCTATTATGCGAAATTCGCCTCCTCGCTGTTGATGCAAAAAATCGGAACGGCAGAGTGTTTCTAGGACTTTCACAATTATTAGCCAACTACTGTATCAAACAAGGATACGACGCAGCGGTTATATCGGGAACCACCAGACAAACCAAACTTTATACACAACTCGGTTTCACAGTGTTTCATGATCCAGTTGGAACAGAAGATGCACAATTTCATCCCATGTATATCACAAGAGACACCTTTGAAAAACAAGTCTCTTCACGCATAGGGATTTCTTCTAGCCGGTTTATGCCCGGACCTATTATGGTAGCAGATGATGTTACAAAAGCACTTATGAGTCCACCCATTTCTCATCGCTCTAAAGCCTTTCTAACATTATTTAACTCTGTCAAAGAAAAACTTTTGAGATTAACCAAAGCTGCGAATTGTCAGCTTCTTCTTGGGTCTGGAACGTTGGCGAATGAAGTCATCGCCATGCAGCTGAAAAAACTTTCAAACGGAGTCATTTTTATTAACGGGGAGTTTGGAAAGCGACTGCAAGGTCACGCCATCCGTGCTGGTTTATCTTTTGAAAGTTACGAAATACCTTGGGGGACATCATTTACTCTGCAAGAAATAAAAGAGGTCATTAACAAGCATAACCCTGAGTGGATCTGGTTCACACATTGTGAAACATCGACTGGTGTTCTAAACTCCTTGGATGATATGCAAAAAGCCTGCATGGAAAAGAGTATAAAAATCTGCCTTGATGCTATTAGTTCCATAGGGGCTAGGCCAATAAATCTCTCAAATATCTATCTTGCTTCAGGAGTTAGCGGTAAAGCACTGGGCTCGTATTCAGGTCTTTCCATTGTGTTTCACCAGCATTACATGAAAAAAGATGAAACGATTCCCGGCTATCTTGATCTCGGATGGTATATAGAGAACGACGGAGTCCCATTTACACACTCATCAAATCTCATCTCCGCTCTTCACCAGTCACTAGAAGCCTATGAAGAGGAACAGCCTTTTGAAAGAATTGGTCGTCAATATCTGTATATTCGGGAGAATCTCGAATCTCATGGCATCCATGTCTTATCTAAGATAGAACATTCCTGTCCGACCATTATGACCATTCCATTCCCAACAAAAATACCCTCTACCTTTATCGGAGAGGATATGGAGATGAATGGCTATTTACTACACTATGAAAGTGCGTATTTGAAACACAATAACTGGGTTCAAATCTCTCCTATTAGTAATATTGAAGAGAAGGAGACACAACGTATGCTATCCCAGCTTAAAGAACTAGTTACATACTATCAGTCTCAATAAAACCACGAGTGTCCACCCCACACGGACAAATCAGGCCGATTTGTCCACGAAGGGTGTCTGACACCTTTTTTACTGCCATTGCTTTGTTTTTTTGTCGAATGTGAGGGTTGCGTCGAATTTGGTTTTAGACAGTTTTTCGTACTCCTCGAACATATCATCCATATTCATGTAGTCGCCAATGACCCAAATAGGGACTTCAATCTTCGTTCTACTTTGTACCGCATCTTTAAAAGATAATAAGATTCCCTCTTTCATCAATGGTTTTAAAGAAAGAGAAATATCGATATCCATCGGAGGGTACTCCCTCCTTTTTCTCAACCCCAAAATTCCCTTTTCTGGTTTGAACTCATTTAACTTCTCAGGTACTAGATCAGATAGTAGCCGATAAAAATCAGTTAACGTCCGGTAATAAACCTTATTCCACCATCCATCATCGTGAGCAAAATAACCATATCTATTTCTCAGATGTCGGTTAAATGGCTGCTTTAGTTGCTCCTTCATATGCCCCATATAAAGTAACTCGGCAATCTCTTCACCAGATAAGGCATTTACGCCTTCAAGCTCTTCAAAATCCACCCAGCAAAAATCTCCATAACCATGAACATCCTCACCCATAAGCCGATGCAGCTTCTCTTTAGGGACGTATTCTAGTAATGTGTGACGATTAAACTCTCCCGATTCGTAAGCATGTTTAATCAACAAAAGATGATTCAAAGAATCGGAAAGAGACCGAGCAAACTCTTTAAATTCAATCCCGTGTGTCAGAACATATTGTTCACCTTCATTAAGGAATATGTAGAGAAGATCGCGTTTCTCCTGATTGCTTTTTTTCACCTAGTAAACCTCCACAATAATAGTAATATCTCCCTTACTTATGACGAATGAACGTATAAAAAAGTTTCGATGAATTTCCCGCACTGTTCTTCTAAATAAAACTATACTATTGTATAAGCACTATATAATTCAAGCACAATCTTTACAATTCACAAACTTTTATTAAACATCCATTTTAAAATGAATCGTTTTTCTCTATAATTAGCATGTTGCTGCAAAGAACTTACCCACCTGAGAGGTGATACGTATGATTACAAATATGCCAGAAAACCAAATTACCCTATACATCATTAAAGTGCTAAAAGAATCAAAACGAAAAGAATTTGATACGATATTGGATGAGCTCCAGCCTTATGATGTCGCAAGAATATATGGGGAATTGCCCGAAAAACACAAAAAAAGATTTTTATTATACTTAAATATAGACATGCTTGCAGACCTCATTGAGGAATTAAGCAAAACCGAACAGCTTGATGTTTTAAATCGACTGGGTATTGAACGGTCTGGTGAAGTCCTCGATGAAATGGATAACGATGACCTCGCCTCATTGCTTGATGACCTGTCACCTGAAAAAATCAGCCAGCTCTTATCTGGAATGAAAAAAGAGGAATCTAAGGCCGTTCAAGACATCATGAATTATCCTTCCGAAACAGCTGGGCGATTGATGACGAACCGCTTTGTATGGATAAGAGATTACTATACCGTTAAGGAAGCTGTAACCAAGCTCAAATCGTTTACTGATTACGCAGAAACCATTAATTATCTGTACGTGATCGACCAATACCGTAAACTAGTTGGAGTTGTTTCTTACCGTGATATTCTAATGGCAGAAGCTGACGAAGTTGTTCGTAATATTATGTACGAACGGGTCATTTCTGTTTCAGTAGATACGGACCAAGAAGAGGTTGCCATGCTTATTCAACGTTACGATTTCATGGCCATTCCTGCTGTAAACGAAGAAAATGTACTTATGGGTATTATTACCGTAGATGATATTATTGATGTTGTTATTCAAGAAGCGAACGAAGATATTGAAAAGCTTTCCGCTTCAGGTAAATCGATTGATTTTGATACAAAGGCCTATGTGGCTGCTTACAGAAGACTTCCATGGCTCATTCTTTTATTACTCATTGGTATTTTATCTGGAAGCATCATTAGTACGTATCAAGAAACACTCAAAGAAATTGTAGCACTTGCTTTCTTCATCCCCATGATATCCGGAATGACTGGAAATACGGGTACACAATCTTTAGCAGTGGTTGTTCGTGGACTTGTATCGAATGATATTAACAAACGTGTCATCACGAAACTTGTCCTTAGAGAGCTTGGTGTTGGTGTCATAATTGGTATTACCTGCGGCATCCTTATTTCACTTATCGCATTTATATGGCAGGGCAATTTAATGATTGGCCTTGTAGTCGGCATCTCCTTGCTTTTTACTCTCATTATCGGTACCTTAGCAGGAACAGTTATCCCATTGATTCTTTATCGACTGCAAATCGATCCAGCCATTGCTTCTGGACCTCTTATTACAACGCTAAATGATATTTTTTCACTCTTAACCTATTTTGGGATTGCTACGCTTTTCCTACATCATATACAGTAAAGAGGCACGAAGCCATAGAGCGCTTCGTGCTTTTATTTTGCCTCCTCAGCTACTATTTCTTTTTTTAACTTTTTCTTAAAAAAGAATCCCATTACAAGAATCAAGAAAGGCAGTCCTACAGCAACCCCTATGCTAATATAAACCCACCATCCCTCTAAAAAATCAACCGCACGATTTTTATCAAAGTTGATCCAATAACCAAATGCACTGAGAATGATAGCAGTAGGAATAATTACTTTTCGATAATCCTTTAGACCAAGCATCTTTTGCATAGCAACCGAAGCACATAACAAGCTCATCATAATCTGTGTAAGAATCGATAATGCAAAGAAAGCAATCATGATCATTTCATATCGATGAACAAAATAACCAATTTGTGCACTTCTAGCCATCTGCATACAAGAAACGATATACTGTGCAGCTGTCTCAGGAGACAGTACGCCTGCCTCTAGAATCGGCCACATGATAATGAATACCATTCCGTAACCAATTCCAGCAAACCCCATTTTCCCCCAAGTTTCCTTATTGGCAACCATCGGCAATATAATTCCCGCCATAATCGTAGCCATAGCCCAGTCCGTATTATGATGTCTACTTGCCCAAACGGTTTTTAAAAAACCCATTTGAAAAGTTGGACGTAATTCTCTAATATCAAACTCGGACAGTGAGCCAAGCATTAACAATATATTTAAAGCGATAATCGAAAACACACCAATTAAAGCCATCCTAGCTATCACTTCTACTCCAAAGTAAATGGCATATGTACCTATTAAAAAAGCTGCCAGGATAAACAATAAGATCGGTGCCTCTGGCAGGAAATAATCCTTTAAGTGAAAAACAAATGTCGACATAACAGGCCCATATGCAGCTAGGAAAAATATAAAAGTAATAAGCGCTACAAATTTCCCAAACCACTTGCCAAACAACCTCGCTGATTGGTCAATTAAGTCACCCTCAGGCATTCGACGGATGACAAAGATCACCAAGAACATAATCACTCCACCTTGGATGGTCGCAATGATGGTTGAAATCCATATATCACCACCTACTTCTCTAGCCATCGATCCTTGCGTCACACCAATTGCCTTTGCATATATCATATTGATTATTAATGCCATAAACATACCATTTGAGATTTGTACCTTCATTAGTTTGCACTATTCTCCTTTTTACCGGAGTTTGTTTCCTCCCATAATAGGACTGAATCCTTGACCTCCACATTTACAGAGACTTTGATATCAACCGTAGGGAATACTTCCTCCCAATCATCAGCAATTTGCATCCAGTACCCAGGATAATCATTTTGGAACACTTTCCCGAGCTCGATTACATCTGTTTTATACTCCTTTTGCACCTTATTTACAGTCGTTTCTATTTCCTTTTTCAATTTTTTCTCAACCGCTTTTTCTAATTCTGTTACTTTCTCTTGATTATCAATAGAAAATGGACAACCCGCTTCAACCACCACAGCAAAAGCGTCAAACTCAGCAGTAAAGCTTATTTGGCTACCTTTTAAATGAGGTGTAACCTGAAACATCTGGTCCCTAAGCTCTACACTTATCGTTCTTTCAGGTTTACTTGGACATGGGGTGGTAACCACACCAGACTGTAACCTTTCAGTAAAAAGCATTAATGCCCTGGTTTCTTCTGGTTTTAAAATTCCAACCAAACGATCTTCCTGAAAAACTCCTGCACCAGCCAAGTCCACTTGTTTGATCGTAGGTCCCTTTTCTGGCTTTTTGTTAGAGACCATCACTTCCTTTAAGGTGACTCTAGCGATAATCGGTTGTGAGCTTTGACTTAAGTAGGCTGACTGGACATTCAAAATTTGTGTATTTGGAGCAACATTGGAGATTTCCCCATATCGAAAGAGTTTATTCACTGCCTCACCAGGGATGAGCTCCAACCCCGTAACGGTTGATACTAAGGTACTTGCCTTCTCTGGTGTGATAACAACCCAAGTTCTCATCCGGAGTTCAGGGTTTCTTGTAAAAAAATCAATTACCTGCGCAATTCCTTCCTTGGCCAAATCTTCATTTATAACAATGACTTGATTGTGCGCCCAAAAAACATTTCTTGTTGTAAAGGAAGAAAGATCACGAATTGCATCAAACAAAGACTCACCTTGTCCCACAATGGTGAGAATGGGTTCCCCCGTCTGCCCAGAAGGAGCACCTGTCTGTCCCCTGGCATCTGCTGGTCGAGCGATCTGTGCCGTCACTTTAAAGGAATTCTCTTCCTCTCCTTTGTCGATACCTACAGCCATCACCAAGGCTAGGTCATTTAACTCTCTCTTTCCTGCACATCCCGTTAATAGGAGCATAATGATCAATAAAAGAGACCACTTTAGGTGTCTTTTCATTCTTCATCCTCCCCCTTAAGCTTAATGATATGACGAGTTTTCTTCCTCCGTGATTTTTCTCCACCTTTTTGATCACTTTCTTTACTTTTACCCCCTTCTTTAGAATAAGGATCTGTATTAGGAGGTTCTGGCAATTGATGATCTCCTACACGTTTCTCATCACCTGTAACTCCCTCAGGTCTCGCCTGCATTTTCCACCAAGGAAAGCGAATAATCGTATCCTTTTGATCCTTAGGTTGGAAAGGTGTTGCTGGTGCTAAGTATGACTCCCCGAAGGAGCGAAGAGTAAGAGCATGAATGGCTAATAAGGTAAACATCGCAGAAAAACCGAGCAATCCAAGTGTCCCAGCTGCTATTAGCAAAGGAAAACGAATAAGACGAATCGAGAATGATGCAGCATAATTAGGAATGGCAAACGACGCAATACCTGTTAAGGCAACGATAATAACCATAAACGGAGAAACGATCCCCGCTTGAACAGCCGCTTGGCCAATGACAAGAGATCCCACAATACTAACAGCCTGACCAACAGGCTTAGGCATTCTAAGTCCTGCTTCCCTCATCAATTCAAAGGATATTTCCATCATTAATGCTTCTAGTAAAACTGGAAAAGGAACAACCTCGCGTCCGGAGGCAATGGTTAGGATCAGTTGGGTAGGAATCATCTCTTGATGAAAGCTTACGAGCATCACATAAATGGAGGTAAGAGTTAAGCTCAGTACAAAGGCCAAATATCGTATAGCACGGAAAAAACTACCCGTCATAAATCTTGAATAATAGTCATCACTTGCCTGTAAAAACTGCCAAAAGAAACTAGGGACTACCAATACAAAAGGAGTATTGTCAACAAAAATAGCTACTCTTCCTTCTAGTAAAGACGATGCTACTTTATCAGGCCTTTCTGTACTTTGTACGGTAGTAAAAGGAGATCTTGGTGCATCTTCAATTAATTCTTCGATATATCCACTTTCTAAAATGGCATCGATCTTAATATCACGTAACCTTTTCTTTACCTCCTCAACCAAACCGTCCTTCACTATGTCTTCTATATAGGCAATATTGATATCTGTCTTTGAGCGCTTCCCGATAATCATTTGCTCAATCCGAAGCTTTGGATCTCTAATTCTTCTTCTGACAAGCGCCGTATTTGTTCGAATGCTTTCTGTAAATCCATCACTTGGACCACGAACAACTTGCTCTGTCTGAGGTTCATCTACACCTCTTTTTTCCCACCCTTTTGTTTGTACAAGGAACACTTCATCGCTTCCATCAAGAATCAGGACTGCGACTCCGGATAGAATTCCATCTACAGCTTGACTGACCTCTTTGATTACTTGAAATGAAGCATTTGAAAGCATATGTTCCTTCAGCAAAGTTAACGGATTACCCGCAGGTAATGTTGAATGTTGCAGTAACAGATTCCCTTTATATAGTAGGTCACTAATAAACAGTTCTATTTGTGTCACATTAACTAATCCATCCGTGTAATAACAAATCGCTTGAACATTTTTATGCTCATGAAAGGTAATACACCGTTTGACTAAGTCAACACTGTTTCCCAAAATCTCATTCATTAAATCTTCATTATCTTGCAAATCTCTAAAAAAATGTTCCTTCTCTTCCACTGCAGTCATAAATTGAAAACTCCTAAGATGATTATTTCCATATTTATTACTCTCTTACTTTTTTTGTCCAACTACACCATATCCTAGTCAGGATTTTGGTTTATTTCCTGAAAGGTTTGGAGAACATGTAGCCAAACAGATAGAGGGAAAGGCTGATTTTATATGGAATTTTATAGTACTTGGGTATACCGGAATATCCTAAATGCTGAATGGGCCATTTGGACATTTGTTGTCTTGATTATGGCTTTAAACCTTCTTGCTCCAGTCTTTATATGGTTGATTATGAATGGAACCCCGATTACCAATGTGTTAAAGAAAAAGATGAAAACCAAAAAAGACAAGGAACTGAACGGCTCCTAACACTTGAAAACTGAAACTAATACCCAGTCTTCTTCGTCTATATAAAAAGAACTATGATAATGAATGATCATAATCTTTTGTGCATATCTTGAATGAGGAATTTTTCTTTGATAGGATAAAATTGTAAATAGCAGAGGGAATTAGGTGCAGATGAATGGAAGTTGTTAAAAAACCGACAGAAAAGTTTGATTGGACCTTAAGTCTTATTTTGTTTTTATTGTTTCTAGTAAGCTGCTTATCTATCTACAGTGCTCAAACGACAGGACAGTACAATGAGAACTATTTTGTTAGGCAAATATTTTGGTATGTGGTAGGAATCATCATTGTTGCAGTCGTTATGTTTTTTGATAGCGATCAATATAAAAAGCTATCCTGGTATCTATACGGGTTCGGCATATTTCTGCTTTGCGCACTTATTATCGCACCCGAAAGCATTGCACCCGAAAGAAATGGAGCACATAGCTGGTTTCAAATTCCGGGTTTTGGTACCATCCAGCCTTCGGAATTTATGAAAGCCTTTCTCATACTTTTCCTTAGTAAGGTAATAAGCTCTCACCATGAAAAATACATAAAGAAAACCTTTCAATCTGACTTTTGGCTTTTTACTAAAATGAGCTTATCTACGGCACTTCCACTAGCGTTAATTATGAAGCAGCCTGATTTAGGAACAAGCCTTGTTATTGTAGCGATATTTACTGGACTTATTTTCGTATCAGGAATTACATGGAAGATTATTCTGACCATTTATGGACTTGGTTCGGTACTTGGAGCAACCATCATTTACTACGTTGTTTGGGCACCAGAGGTTCTTGTAAAATACTTAAACGTCCAAACATACCAGTTTAATAGAATTTACTCCTGGATTGACCCTGACAACTACCAAGCAGGGTCCGGATACCATCTTTATAATTCTTTAAGAGCGATTGGTTCCGGATTATTAACCGGGAAGGGCTTTGGGGAAAGACAAGTATACATACCCGAGAGTCATACCGATTTTATTTTTAGTGTTATTGGTGAGGAATATGGATTTGTAGGAGCAAGCATCGTTATTGGTCTTTTCTTTTTACTCATCTACCATTTAACAAAGACTGCCTTAGATACAAAAGATCCGTTTAACACATATATTTGCGCAGGAGTCATTTCAATGATTACCTTTCATGTCTTCCAAAATGTTGGAATGACGATTCAAGTTCTGCCAATTACGGGAATCCCCCTCCCCTTCGTCAGTTATGGGGGAAGCTCCTTAATGGGGAATATGTTTGCGATGGGTTTAATATTCAGCATTCATTACCACAAAAAAACCTATATGTTTGGCTCGGAAGAAAAGCAATGATGTAATGTTTGATATACTAAAAAAACCCGTTCTTTTAAAGGAACGGGTTTTTGCATCAGTACAGGTTTTTGTCGAAAACATTTTCTTTAAAACGAACATCGTCAATAGTATAATTTAATGTATAACGAATACTAATGGTTATGGATTTATCCTTGGATTGTTGTTCTCTTTTAAGAACTAATTTATAAACAAGTGAAGAGGTGTGCTAATATGACTAAAAAGTTTTACACGAGCCCGAAGGTAATTAGTCATCAAGCTATTAAATTTGAAACATTAATAAGTGGACCAACGGAAGAGCCAGAAGATCCTGGTCCTGGTGAACCTATCATTCCAATTATTGACATTAAGCCTAATAGTGATCCAAGCAGTTATGGGAGTAATCCAAAGGGGAGTATTCCTGTAGCTCTTTTGGGTTCATCAAACTTTGATGTTTCAAAGGTGGAAGATAGTACAGTTCGGTTTGGCGATACACCAAACCAAGGTGCGGAAGCTTCTCATGTTGGTATAGAGGATTATAATAAAGATGGATATATGGACAAGGTCTATCACTTCCCATTCGAACAAACTAACTTAGACCCTCAAGATAAGGTAGGATATTTGAGTGGAAAATTTAATGGTGAAACTTTCCTTAGTTCGAGTGACGTTAATATTACTGGAAAGAAAAAATAATAAGCAGTGTAATGGAATAATGGAAATTTAATAAATGAATAGTATAGTTGAATTATAAGGGCATACTAATGCCCTTATAATTCAATAAAATGAACCATATCAAGTTGTGCCTAAATGATAAGCTTTAAAATTCATTGTAAAATGATGAAATTTTATAATCTCCTTGTTTTTTCCCCTTCATTAAATCCCCTTAAGTAGCCTCATTCCCCTTTTTTACTATGTATTTAACAAAGGGAAACTAACGGAGGAAATTATGTGAAAGAATTCATACATTATATTAAACGACTGTATCAATATGCCGGAAACATTATGTATATTAATTTTCTAGGAATGGTAATAGCAGGTTTCCTTGATGGAATAGCCATTTTATTATTAATTCCGATACTAGGTATAAGTGGCATTATAAATACAGCCAATGAGTCTTCCTGGATGTGGGTGTTTTCAGATTTTTTAAAGGACCTTCCAACTGGGATTGGGTTACCATTTATACTAGGATTTTACGTTATATTAGTTTTAGGACAAAACCTTTTACAAAGAAACCTATCGATTCGTGATGTTAAGATTCATCAAGGCTTTACCCATCATTTGAAAGAAGAAATATATCAGAGTTTATTACATGTTAAATGGGAGTTTATTTTAAGGACGAGGAAATCAAATTTAATAAATACTTTAACGAAAGATATAAATCGTGTAAGTATGGGTATTAAAATGTTTATGCAGTTGATGACAAGTATTATATTCACATTGGTTCAAATTGGAATTGCCTTTTGTCTTTCACCCCAAATAGCAAGCCTTGTTTTAGTTTGTGGGTTAGGACTTGCATTGTTTTCATGGAAATTTGTTCAAAAAGCAAAAAGTCTCGGTAAAGAATCAACAGATATTTCAAGAGCATATCTAGCCGGGATAACTGATAATCTAAATGGTTTAAAAGACATTAAAACGAACCACCTTGAAAAGGATCGAATGATGTGGTTAAAGTCACTAAATATAAGAATGCTTGATGAACAAGTTAAATTTGTAGGGTTACAGACTAACTCACAATTGTCTTATAAGACAGCTTTCGCATTAATCCTTTCTTGTTTCATCTTTATTTCTGCTAATTTATTTCATACTCAACCAGAGAAATTATTAATTGTTGTCATAATTTTTTCTAGATTATGGCCACGTTTTGTTACCATTCAATCAAATTTACAGCAACTAGCATTGACGGTTCCAGCATTTAAGATTCTATTAGCATTACAAAATGAAACTAGAAATTCTATGGAACAATTAAATGATCATGAAGACATACTTTATATGAATAACATGCTTGAATGTAAAAACGTATATTTTAAATACACTTACGACAGTACGTCATATGCACTTCAGGATATTAATTTACAAATTCCAGCAAATCGTATGACCGCTATTGTTGGGCACTCAGGTGCTGGCAAGAGTACTTTAGTTGATATTTTAATGGGATTACATCGTCCAGAAACTGGTGAATTATTAATAGACGGGGTTTCTTTATCAGATGATAAAGTGCTCGCTTTAAGAAAAACCATTAGCTTTGTCCCTCAGGACCCTTTCCTTTTTAACGCTAGTATTAGACAAAACCTTCTTTTAATGAATCCAACAGCAACTGAGGAACATTTGTGGGCAGCACTAGAGTTTGCTGCAGCAGCTGATTTTGTAAAAGAACTTCCAAATGGGTTGGATACACCAATTGGTGATAGAGGAATACGATTATCGGGTGGAGAAAGACAACGTATTGTATTAGCTAGAGCTATATTACGAAACCCTTCTATTCTAATTCTTGACGAAGCAACAAGCTCCTTAGATACTGATAATGAGTCGAAAATTCAAATGGCATTAGAACGACTGAAGGGAAAAATAACAATCATCGTCATTGCCCACCGGCTGTCTACTATCCACAATGCTGATCAAGTAATCGTATTAGATAGAGGGAAAATTGTACAAAAAGGGGATTATATACAGTTAGCAAATGATAAGAAAGGTATATTTCGTAATTTCTTAAATAAACAATTAGAGGCCAATTAAATATTTACTTAAGGTATAGAAAGATCAATTGACTCTCTATACTTTTTTTCATTTCTTTTGAACGATACACCACTTACTCACTTAAAATTAATTATAATTATTATAATTTAATATTGATTATAATTTAATACATGTTATAATTTATTTATAAAGTAACTGAGGAGGATTTTTTAATATGAAATTACAAGCTCAATTAAATCAACAAATCGCAAACTGGAATGTTTTATACACGAAGCTTCACCGTTTCCACTGGTACGTGAAAGGTCCTTTATTCTTTACCCTACATGCAAAGTTTGAGGAATTATATAATGAAGCTGGTTTAGTAGTCGATCAATTGGCAGAACGATTATTAGCCATCGGTGGTCAGCCAGTTGCTACCATGAAGGAATATTTAGAAACAGCTACTCTCGTTGAGACGAATAATGAAACAAAAGCTAGCGAAATGGTTGCTGCTCTCGTTGCAGACTACAAACAAATGAAGGATGAACTTGCATCATTAGCTAATCTAGCTGAAGAAAACCATGACATCATCACTAACGATATGGCAACAGGACTCATCGAATCACTTGATACACATATTTGGATGTTGACCGCTTACTTAGGAGAATAATATTAATAGAAGAGAAAGTCAGTGACATATGTCGCTGACTTTCTTTTTTAACAAAAACCTCATTCAAATAAAATTATATCAATATACCATTTTTATTGTAAGCGTTTTCAATAAATGGTGAGTATTTTATAAACCCTCACTAAGAATCCCTGTAAATACAGTCTTTTTTTATCGTTGTAAGGATAAAATCATTGTTCATACTTTGTTCAATATTTCACAAACTATTATTGTTTTTATATGTTATATTTAATTCAAGAAAAACATTAGGGGTGATAAACATGATGGTATGCGAATGGAAGAACTTTTCTACAGACACTGAGACTTATACACTAGAAGTTTTTGAGGAAGTTATTGAAGATGAATTCGAGTCAATGATGTTTAAAGAAAATGAAAGCATTCCAGCATTCATTTGGACAGTTAACTACGTAGTCATCGTAAAGAGCTGTTCTAAATATATTTCAGATATTTCTTTCGAGAAGATCCCTAGAAATCCAGTTTGCGCGTAACGTCCATTCAGGCGTTTACCTATACATCTTGCAATACTTCAAGTTCATATTTTTTTATTAATGAATGTGAAATGTTTCACAAACTAAATTGTTTAAACGGAGGTCTTTAACATGGCAGTTGAAGAAAAAGTACTAGCTGAAAATCAAGAAGTAGCAAAAATGATTGATGAGTTAGTTGCAAAAGGTCAAAAAGCGTTGAAAGAATTCCAAGGTTTTACACAAGAAATGATTGATGACATTGTAAAAGAAATGGCTCTTGCTGGACTTGACCAACATATGCCTTTAGCGAAACTAGCGGTAGAAGAAACAGGCCGCGGAGTTTTTGAAGATAAAATGATCAAAAACATATTTGCAACAGAATATGTTTACAACAATATTAAGAATAACAAAACAGTTGGAATTATCGATGACAACCAATATGAAGGTGTTTATACAATCGCTGATCCAGTTGGAGTGGTTGCTGGGGTAACACCTGTAACCAACCCAACATCAACTACAATGTTCAAATCATTAATTGCTATCAAAACAAGAAACCCAATCATCTTTGCTTTCCATCCATCTGCACAAAAATGTAGCAGTGAAGCAGCGCGTGTCGTACGTGATGCAGCGATTAAAGCTGGTGCTCCTGAAAACTGTATCCAGTGGGTTGAAAAGCCATCTGTAGCAGCTACTCAAGCATTAATGAAGCACCCTGGAATTTCACTTATTCTAGCAACTGGTGGACCTGGAATGGTTAAATCAGCTTATAGCTCTGGTAAGCCTGCTCTAGGTGTTGGTGCTGGTAACGTTCCTTGTTATATCGAAAAGTCAGCAAAAATTAAGCGTGCAGTAAACGACTTAATCTTATCTAAAACATTCGATAATGGTATGATTTGTGCATCTGAACAAGCTGTTATTATCGATAAAGAAATCTACAATGAAGTGAAGAAAGAACTAATTTCTAATAAGTGCTACTTCCTAAACGATGCAGAAAAGAAAAAGGTTGAGGCATTGGTTATTAATGAAAATACTTGTGCAGTTAACCCAACTATCGTAGGGATGCCTGCTGCTAAAATTGCACAGCTTGCTGGAGTTGAAGTTCCTGAAGATACAAAGATTCTTATTGCTGAACTTAAGACAGTTGGACCTGAATCTCCACTTTCTCGTGAAAAACTAAGCCCAGTTCTTGCTTGCTTCAAGGTGAACAGCTTAGAAGAAGGTTTAACACGTGCTGAAGAAATGCTTGAATTCGGTGGACTTGGTCACTCAGCTGTTCTTCACTCAACAAATGAAGAAGTAATGAAGGAATTTGGACTTCGTATGAAGGCTGGTCGTATCATCGTTAATGCTCCTTCTTCACAAGGTGCAATTGGCGACATCTATAACGCATTTATGCCATCATTAACACTTGGTTGCGGTACATTTGGTGGAAACTCTGTATCTCAAAACGTAGGAGCTATCCATCTTGTAAATATTAAAAAGTTAGCGAAGAGGAATAATAATATGCAATGGTTTAAGGTCCCACCTAAAATCTATTTCGAGAAAAATTCTACTCAATACCTAGCTAAAATGCCCAATGTTTCAAGAGCATTTATCGTTACTGACCCTGGAATGGTAAAACTAGGATATGTTGACATCGTGACTCGTTACCTTCGTCAGCGTCCAAATCTTGTTCATGTTGAAGTATTTTCAGCAGTTGAGCCAGATCCATCTATCGACACAGTTATGGCTGGTGCAGAAGCTATGGCAGCATTCCAACCAGATGTCATTATTGCACTTGGTGGTGGTTCTGCAATGGATGCTGCAAAAGGTATGTGGTTATTCTACGAACACCCAGATGCAGACTTCTTTGGATTAAAACAAAAATTCTTAGATATTCGTAAGCGTGTGGTGAAATATCCTAAGCTTGGCGAAAAAACTCAGTTTGTTGCGATTCCAACAACATCTGGAACTGGTTCTGAGGTAACATCTTTCTCTGTTATCACAGACAAAGTAAACAACATTAAGTATCCATTAGCTGATTATGAGTTAACTCCAGATGTAGCGATCATCGATCCACAGTTTGTTATGACTGTTCCTAAGGTCATTACTGCTGATACTGGTATGGACGTATTAACTCACGCATTCGAAGCTTATGTATCTATTATGGCTAACGATTACACTGATGGTTTGGCTATGAAAGCAATCCAGCTAGTATTTGAATACCTACCAAGAGCATACCGTGATGGCAGCGATGCAGTAGCACGTGAAAAAATGCATAATGCTTCTACAATTGCTGGTATGGCATTTGCCAATGCATTCCTTGGGATTAACCACAGCTTGGCACATAAGCTTGGTGCAGAATTCCACATCGCTCACGGACGTTCTAACACAATCTTAATGCCACACGTTATTCGTTATAATGCAACAAAGCCAACAAAGTTTGCTGCATTCCCTAAATACGAGAACTTCATTGCTGACCAGCGTTATGCTGAAATCGCAAGAACATTAGGTCTTCCTGCTCGTACTACTGAAGAAGGTGTTGAAAGCTTAATCCAAGCGGTTATCAAGCTTGCTAAAGAGCTAGAAATCCCTATGAGTATTGAAGCTAACGGAGTAAGCAAAGAAGCATTTGAAGCAAAAGTTGATTACCTTGCTGAGCGTGCATTTGAAGATCAATGTACAACAGCTAACCCTAAATTACCGCTAGTAACAGAATTAGCAGAAATTTACCGTGAAGCATTCAAAGGCGTATAACAGTTAAATCCAAAAGTGTTTTCCATTAGGAGATTCCCCTATCTCCAATTAATCAATAGTGGCCCATCCCTTTCCCCGGGGATGGGTTATTTTTGGTATTCTAATTCCATATAGAAAGAGAGAGAACCTAAACGGCTCCCTCTCTTTTTGGCTAGCAACGCTAACCACTATTCCTTTTTCCTCATATCATCGAACAATTCCTTACCAGCGGTGAGCCTTTGCATTCTTAGCCAGAATAATTTCTGCCTGCGACTTTCTAGTCTCTCCATTCACTTGAGAACTACTAGCATGCTTTCGTCTCGTCCACGTGTGACAAAAAAGTTGAGAATGTTGATCCAAATGATCTCTAAAACTCATCTCTAATCACCTCATTGGTCAGGATAGGTGCTGATATTCGGAGGAATATCTATAATAGCTTTTCACTTTTTTGAACTAATTATGATAGCTGATTTTGGAAATGCTTATATTCCTCAACAACCGTCTGGATAATGGAATGATTTGGGTCTAAATTTGTTAACCTCGTTAATACCGCAAGAACTCCATCGTTCTTCAAACTCTTTTGAAGATCAAGCGCTTCTTGATCATCATTTGATGTAAATAATAACGCTGCAGCAACTACTTTACATAGGTTAACTGGCGCTTCCTGAAACTCGTTGAAATATTCTACAGCTGGAGCAAATAATCGGTCGTGAATGCCTAGCTTTCGAAGTGGTGATCTCCCCACTCTTTTCACATCATCAATAATGTATTCATTTTTGAATCGACCAATAATTTTCTGAATGTATGCTTGATGCTGCTCATTTGAAAATCCATACTTTTTCACAAGTACTCTTCCAGACTCTTGCAATGCTCCTGAAACAATCTGGTTAACTTGATCATTTTGTATCGCTTCTGCTATTGGATGAAATCCGTATACGGAACCTACATAAGCAATAGCTGCGTGTCCTGTATTAACTGTAAACAACTTTCTCTCTATAAATGGTGCCAAATCATCCACCAGGGTTGCTCCCTCAATAGAAGGCTTTTCTCCTACCCAAGCAGTTTGCTCAATTACCCATTCGAAGAAAGGTTCTACTTTAACCAAGAGCTTGTCGTCATTCGATTGGTTCGGAACAATTCTGTCAACCGCAGAGTTCGGAAATCCGTATAGGGAATCAAAGATATTTCTTTCTTCCTCAGTCAAATGTTCGTATACCTTCTCTTTGAGAAAAGCACTCCCGCCAATCATATTTTCACATGCGATTATATTTAAAGGCTTGTTTGAAATAGCGGCTCTTTTTTTCAATCCTTTAGCAAGCATCGGTGCAATAATGGCTAAAATATTCGGTCCCACTGCAGTGGTAATTAGATCTGCCTGAACAATTGCCTCTTCAACTAATTCACCATTTATTGCACTGTTAATAGCAGATATGTTTGTCACCGTTGTCTCTGTTTGTTCCTTATTTGCTAATACCACTTTGTATTCTTTACGCTCATTAAGTAAGTCAACTATTTCTGCATTCACATCAGCAAAGCAAACCTCATAGCCTGATTGTTGTAATAACAAACCGATAAAACCACGACCAATATTCCCCGCACCAAAATGTAGAGCAAACATATTAGTTCACCTCAGCAAATAAACTTAAAATTTCTTCTTCTGTTTTAGCTTGAACAAGTTTCTCAATATTTTCTTCCTCCGAACAAACGATGGCGATGTTTGATAAAATATCTAAGTGTTCGTTATTTTTTCCTGCAATTCCAATGAGAACCTTTACAATATTCCCTCCGCCAAAATCAACTCCCTCTGGAGCTTGAATGATTGAGATACCTGAATGCTTAACCATATCCTTTGCGTCTTCTGTACCATGTGGAATAGCAACAAAATTCCCCATGTATGTGGAAGTTAACTCTTCTCTAGCTAGCATTTTCTCGATATATGACGCTTCAACATACCCTTTATCAACAAGAATTTGTCCCGTCTTTCTTATCGCTTCCTCCTTTGTTGATAAAGCTACATTTAATTGGATATTTTCTGCTGTTAAAATTTGTACTGACATATTGTCCACTCCTTAGTGAATATATTTTGTTTCAAAAATGTCTCTTATCTCGTTGCATAGATAATCAAAAAGGGCATCCTTTTCTCCATTCTCATACAGGTGTATCGAGTCATCATTTCGGATAATCGAAGCACTGATTTGACTTAATATCTCAAGTGCCTCCTCGGTTGCTTCTTGTGGTGATAGCATCAGGAGAATTCGTTTATTAGAAATCTCTGTCCCATCCATTGCACTCACTTTCACGGGTTTTTCAAGTTCAAACATAGTGAAAGAGGGTTTAGTCACCTCAGTACTTCTCGTATGGTAAAGCGAGAGAGTGGTTTCAGGTATTCCAAGTCCACCTAATGCTTCTCTTTCCGTTAAGTGATGAACAACTTTTCCTGCCTCGTTAATGATACCTTCCCTTTGAAGTGTTTCACATGCGGCCAATAACGCTGATTCAATCGAACAATCTCCTCCCAGTTTTTGAATAAAATAACCGGAGAGTATGTCAATTGCTGCTGATGTAAAACGATGGTTTCGTTGAATTCTGGCATAAAAATCTTTCCCCGCACCATTTTTGAAGGTTGAACTTATATCATTCTTCGGCTGATCCAGATGATCCACTCGAACCGACTGCTTTATTCTTTCAATTTCAGCCTGAGAAAGGATAGGACTTACAAGAACATACTGACCTTGATAATCCTTTAAAGGGACTGTCGAAATAATAATCGAATACTCCTCAGGATTTATCTGCTCAAAATCAAATAGTGAAACATTTTTTGTTTTTAACCAAGGCAGTTCTTTTTGGATTTTTGTCGCAAGAATCTTTGATGTTCCTATTCCACTCGAACATACGACTAGGCCATTCATTTGCTTATTTTCTTCTCCCTTTAGCATGGCAGAAGCAAAATGCATGACAAGAAACCCTATCTCTTCTTTTGGAACGATGAAGTCTGGAAAAACAATTTCAACCCCATCATCAATAATGCTAAATAATTCTTGGTAATCTTCCATAATCCGCTCAAGCAATGGATTACTAATCTTCATATGTTGCTTCATTCGATAGATGGCAGGACGCAAGTGAGCAATTAGACCTTGGTAAAGATCAATATTATTTTCAAAATGATATCCCATCCTGTTTCCAACATACTGGATAAGCTTTTGAGCGGTATATCCGACTTGAACAGCCGTTTCTTCGAAAATATCTCCTTGTTCATTCCTTAGCTTTGCTCCTAAAAGATGCATCGTAATATAACTTGCTTCTCCTTGAGAAACAGATATCTGAAATGCATTTTCTAATCCTGATACAATTTTTTCAGCAATCTTATACTCTTTTGTTGCCAAAAGCTGATCAGGGAATCTGTCATCTAAGGCTATCTCCACACCTTGTTGAATCCGTTCTGTTGCCAGAGCTAGATGGACAACCAAACCGATATAAGCACTATCAGCGATTGGGTAAGGCAGTTCCTTTTTTACGTCATCAATGATACTTTCAATGATAATAAGCTTCTTTTTGTCAACCAATCCAAGTAATCGATCGGTTGCTGTGTCCATATCCATAGTAGAACGTTTTTGGATATTCTCCCTGATAAAAGAAATAAATTCAAACTCATCGAGGTGATCTAAAATCAGACTGCTCATGACTTTTCTCTTAGCTGTTTCTAACCCAGACAGTTCTACTCCATATCCTCTTTTTCGAATAAGAGATAGACCGAATGGTTCGATTTTTTCTTCAATTTTGTTTAGGTCATTACTTACTGTTGCAATCGTGACATTTAGGTCATTGGCTAAGACAACCAATTTTACCGGTTCTAAGCTTTCTAGTAGGCTTGAGAGAATAATTGTTTGTCGTTCATCAGGAGTGTACTCGTTATGAGAAGCACTAAATAGAAATAATTTTAGCTTCTCTTTGTTTTCACTACTCCCTTTGACGAGAATTCCTACCCCAGATTGCTTTGAAAGTGACAAATCGTAGGACTTTAGTATTTCTTCTACTCCTTTTAAGTCACGGTGTACCGTCCTAGAACTCACATTAAGTATTTTGGCAATACTACTCACGGTCGTTTCCTCTTCACTAAGAAGGATCACCTCGAGAATTTTTCTTTCTCTCGCTGTAATATACAAGACCATCAACTCCTAAAGAGTCCAACTTACTGACAAGATTAAAATAAAGATATTTACATATTTAATGATACTCTTGCAAATAACGGTTAACAACCGTTTACAAATACACATTCGTCATAGTATTTGTTGACAAAATTAAATAAATACACAAAAAAAGAGCCTAGATTTATTCTAGACTCCTCTTCCTCTTATAATAAAAAAACATAAATAATAACCATTATGGCTAATCCAACAGGCACTCCAAAATGAGCCCATTCCTTACTTGAAATCCCCAGTTTATTAGCAGCTATGATATTAGGAATATTCCCTGGAATTAACATCCCTCCGCTAATCAGTAATCCTAATAGAACAGCTCTTACTTTTTGTTCTCCCATCTGAGGACTCATTTCAGCAGCTGCGAGAGTAGCATTATCTAAAACAGCAGAAACCGTATTAATCCAGTACAGCAATGGTGTGTTTAGATGAATGATATAGAGATCAATCACGGTTTTAAACCCAGATCCTAGTAATGTTAAGCCCATAACAAACAAGTATATTTTTATTCCTCTATAAAAAACCTCCTCATACGTTTCATTGTTAATATGTGCCTCTCTGAATTCGTGTAAATACTTTGGCTTCTTGACTAATATAGCAGCCAATATACCCAATAAAATGATTAAAGGAATAATAATCGGTCCTAATAAATTGATAAGATAGAAGAAATCCTCCCCTAATTTGTTGATTGCTATAGTAGCCACAGGTTCACCTACAGGAGTTAAACTTGCTCCTAGTCCAATACTAAAACAGGAAAGGACCACATAACGTACGGTTGATTTTGTATCTAACCTCATAGAAGTGACAATCGCTACCAAGAGGAGAGAAGAAATAATCGCTGTTATAATACTTGATACTAAACCCAAGGTAATCACGGTTATTGCTATGCACCACCTAAAGGATAACGCACGTAACAACCGATTGATGAATCTGTCGATACTGCGGTGAAACCACTTTAAAAGCAATGATGCAATTAATACAGCAATAGTAATCCCAATTGGATTACTCGCAGCTTTTAAGAATAAATCTCTGCTCCAACTTCCACTAGTAATTGCAGTAATCACACCCATAATAAAAATAAATAATTCAATATTGTTCTCTACAACTTTTACTCTTAAGGGTAAAAGTAATACTAACAAAAAGACAATTATCAACCATAACACCATTGTTCCACTTCATCTCCAATAGCATATTTCCTTTTTTAAGGAGTTATATATATATGCTCTATCTGGGACAAACTTGCCTTTTAGTTCAAACATAAAACACCCCTAAATCATAAACTGATTTAGAGGTGTTCATTTTCGTTCATTATTTTAAGTTATTTACGATTTCATCATACTTAGGGCTATTTAAGAAGTTTTCCACTGACACATGATGGGCATTTGGAAGCTTAGCTTTGGCACGGTCCGTTAAATCTTTATGCGTTACAACGATGTCAGCATCTGCTGGAAGATTGTTGATAGATGTATTCGCTACCTCTACCCCTTCTACTTCTGCCTTTTTTACTTTGTTTCGTAAAATGGAAGCTCCCATCGCACTAGAACCCATTCCAGCATCACAAGCAAAGATAATTTTATTTACTTTTTTATAGTCCACTTTGCTTTCTAATGTATTTGCTACTGAACTCTTCTTCCCTTTCATTTCTTGCATTTTTTCTGTAGCTGCTTCTAAATCTTCTTCTTCATTGTTTTTGCTAACCTTAAGAATAAATGATGCTACTGCGAATGATACAGCTGCTGCAACAATTACACCTAATAGAACTCCTAAGTGACCACCCTTTGGAGTCATTGCCATTAAAGCAAAGATACTTCCTGGTGATGGAGGAGCTACAAGACCTGCGTTGAAAATGGATAATGTAAATACTCCACTCACGCCTCCTGCTATTGCAGCAAGGATTAACATAGGCTTCATTAAAATGTATGGGAAGTAAATTTCATGGATTCCCCCTAAGAAGTGAATAATCACTGCACCTGGAGCTGTTCTTTTTGCTGAACCTTTACCGAATAACATAATGGCTAAAAGAATACCAAGTCCAGGACCAGGGTTTGATTCTAATAGGAACATAATAGATTTTCCAGCGTCTGCTGCTTGCTCTACACCAAGTGGGCTTAAAATCCCGTGATTGATTGCATTGTTTAAGAATAATACCTTAGCAGGTTCAATAAGAATATTTGCTAATGGAAGAAGCCCTGCATCAACGATTGCTTCTACTCCTGAAGCTAACACTTTGTTTAAACCTTCTACCACTGGACCGATTACTTTAAATGCGATTAAAGTTAACGCTCCACCTAAAATACCCGCTGTAAAGTTGTTTACCAACATTTCAAAACCTTGTCTGATCTTTGGAACGATTACTGCATCAAGCTTCTTGATTAGATATCCTCCAAGTGGACCCATAAGCATGGCACCTAGGAACATTGGAATCTCTGCTCCAACGATCACACCCATTGTTGCTGTGGCACCGACTACTCCTCCACGAGTATCATAAACGATCTTACCGCCAGTGTAACCGATTAATAATGGAAGAAGATACGTAATCATCGGTCCAACTAGCTTGGCAAAATCCTCATTTGGATACCAGCCTGTTGGAATAAATAAAGCAGTAATAATCCCCCATGCGATAAATGCACCAATATTCGGCATAATCATGCCACTTAAATGACTACCAAAGCGTTGGATTTTCACACGAACATCCGACTTTTGCGCTACTTGATTAGACATATAGTATAATTCCCCTTTCAGAAATACAATTCTTTTGTCCTTGTTTCTAATTTTATGATAAAGCGTTTTCAACACCTATTCAATTCAAACTAAAATGCATTTTGTCATGAACCATGTTGTCATAATTGAATTGTAATAATAATGATTGTTTCTCCTAGAGGGAGAGCGAAGGACTCTTTGGTTGTCCGAATAGAGGCTGATTCGGACTGGACGAGATGGTTTTCCTCTTTGGTTGTCCGAATACGAGGCCCATTCAGACTGGACGAGCCGGGTTTTCTCTTTGGTTGTCCGAATACGAGGCTCATTCAGACTGGACGAGCCGGGTTTTCCTCTTTGGTTGTCCGAATACGATGCTCATTCAGACTGGACGAGCCGGGTTTTCTCTTTGGTTGTCCGAATACGATGCTCATTCAGACTGGACGAGCCGGGTTTTCCTCTTTGGTTGTCCGAATACGATGCTCATTCAGACTGGACGAGCCGGGTTTTCTCTTTGGTTGTCCGAATACGATGCTCATTCAGACTGGACGAGCCGGGTTTTCCTCTTTGGTTGTCCGAATACGATGCTCATTCAGACTGGACGAGCCGGGTTTCCTCTTTGATTGTCCGAATTCGAGGCTCATTCAGACTGGACGAGCCGGGTTTCCTCTTTGTTTGTCCGAATACAAGGTTTATTCGGATTAAACGAGCCGGGTTTTCTCTTTGTTTGTCCGAATTCGGGGTTTATTCGGACTGGACGAGCGCGATTTTCTCTTTGGTTGTCCGAATACGAGGCTCATTCAGACTGGACGAGCCGGGTTTTCCTCTTTGGTTGTCCGAATACGATGCTCATTCAGACTGGACGAGCCGGGTTTCCTCTTTGTTTGTCCGAATACAAGGTTTATTCGGATTGGACGAGCCGGGTTTTCTCTTTGGTTGTCCGAATACGGAGTTTATTCGGACTGGACGAGCGCGATTTTTTCTTTGGTTGTCCGAATACGAGGCTCATTCAGACAGGGCCAGCCGGTTTTCCTCTTTGGTTGTCCGAATACGAGGCCCATTCAGACAGGGCCAGCCGGTTTTCCTCTTTGATTGTCCGAATTCGGGGTTTATTCGGACTGGACGAGCCGGTTTTCCTCTTTGGTTGTCCGAGGCTCATTCAGACTGGAACGAGCCGGGTTTTCTCTTTGTTTGTCCGAATACGAGGCTCATCCAGACAGGGCCAGCGGGTTTTCTTCTTTGTTTGTCCAATACGGGGCTTTTTCGGACTGGACGAGTTATTTTCTATGCTAAGATAACCACTTTGATTAAAAGGGAATTAAAAAAGACCAAACCATATGCGATTCGGTCTGCAAATTAGTATTATATTTGTTAGTTCTCCACAAAAACCGAACTACGCATTAATAGATGGCTCACATTCAATATTCATTTAATCTGCGCGCGAAGTCTTTCTCCTTCTTCTGCTATCGCCTGAATATCAATTCGTTCAAACAGTGGTTTAACATTTTCAATGCTCAACGACAGGTTAGTAATTACTTTCCAGGAGAAGTTAGAATGATGGAGCATTTTCCTAATTTCCTCACTAGAATGAGGAAGAAAGGGATGTAGTAATTGAGCAAAATTTAGGATTAGAAAGACACATGTGGCAATGGTTGCATCCCGTTTTTCTTCTTCCGCTCTCCATGGTTGTTGTTCATCAAAATACTTATTTGCATATCTTATACACTCGAAAATCCCTTCTAGTGCTTGCTTCATTCTTGCTGTTTCAATCGCTTCCCCTACCTGATGATAGAGTAATTCAACACGGTTTAGAATTCTTGTATCAAATGCTGATTGAGGAACCTTTCCTGATAATTGGTTTTGAATGAACTTTAAAGTGCGGTTCACGAAATTCCCATACGCTCCTAGCAGTTCGCTGTTATGACTGTAGATAAACTCCCGCCAGGAGAAATCTGTGTCACGATTTTCCGGAGCATTAATGGTTAGAAAGTAGCGTATGGAATCAGGATGATACCTTTCCAATAGATCCGGGATCCAAATAGCCCAATTTTTGCTTGTAGAGATCTTCTTTTTTTCTAATGTTACGTACTCATTTGAGACGATATACTTCGGATATGCCTCCAAGCCTGCCCCCATTTGGATTGCAGGCCAAATGATGGAATGGAAAGGGATGTTGTCCTTCCCGTGAACATAATAGCTTCGGGTAGATTCCTTCCAGAAACCTTCTACATCTCTTCCATTATCAATAGCCCATTGCTGACTTGCTGAGTAATATCCTGATACCGCTTCAATCCACACATAAATTTTTTTATGTTCATATCCTTTTATTGGAACAGAAACGCCAATTGGCAGGTCACGAGTCGCAGGTCGATCTTTCAGCCCTTCCTTTAAGTACCTTTCAGTTAATTGTAATGCGTTTTCACGCCATACCCCTACCCTATCCTCTTTTAGATCTTCTATTTGGCGTTGAAGCTTACTTAACGCTAAGTAATAATGCTCCGTTTTCTTAATGACAGGTGTTGAACCACATATTTTACAAATCTTATTATGGAGCTCAACTGGATCTAATATTGTAGAACAATAATCACATTGATCACCACGGGCATGTTCTCCACAGGACGGGCAAATTCCTTCTACATAACGGTCAGGGAGAAACTGATCACAAGTATTGCAATACACTTGATCTATTTCTTTTGTATAGAGTAGACCATTATTATCAAGCTTTAAAAACAAGTCCTGCACCACCCTAGCATGGTGAGCGGTATCTGTACGTGTATAACAATCATAAGAAAATCCAAGTTTTGCAAAGCATTCGGCAAACTCTTGGTGATAACAGTTGGCTATATCACTTACCTCCACACCATCCTGCATGGCACGAATCGCAATAGGTGTCCCGTTACAATCACTTCCAGACACATATAACACATCTTCCCCTTTTAAACGGTAGTATCTTGCTAGAATATCACCTGGCAGTAAGCTTGCTATATGACCAATATGCAGGGAACCATTTGCATATGGCCAAGCACCTCCAATCAATACATTCATTAAAGATTCCTCCTCCTTTAAAAAATAAAAAAAAGCCCTGTCCGTATCTTAATAAAGATAAGGACAGGGCTTTACTCCCGTGGTACCACCTTAATTCACCAACAGCTCACACTGTTAGCCTCAGCAAGTACTAAAGTAGCAAAACACTCTACTCTTATACCGTGACGTTGATAACGGGCGTCAACTCCCGACAACTCCTACTTCTGTCAATGACAGGTTCAGTTCGCAGCTCCGAGGCCATTGTTCAAATGTGTATCCTTACTCCTTTTCAGCAACTGGAGCTCTCTGCAAAGAATCACTACATTTTACTTTTCCTCTTCCACGCCATTAAAGATATTATAAACAAAATCAACAAATGTAACAATATACCAATTTTACTTTTACCACACTCTTTATACCTAGGCAATAATCCCTAATTTATGTTAATTGTAACCCTTTTTCCTTTTCTACCCTTTATAATAATAGAAAGATAACTTTTCGGAGGCAATCATGGAGAGTATTACAAATTTTCTTATAAATTTATTAATTATATTAGTATCTTTACTTTTTTTTCAGGGCTCCGTTAATAGACATCACCTAAAAAACACACAATTAGAGTTTTTTATGTTTATTACCCTAACGGCTTCTGTTTCCCTTTGCATGTTGTTTCCCTTAACACTTCCTGGTGGAATTCCTTTCGACTTAAGATTCATTCCACTGGTTCTTGGTTGTCTTTATGCAAGTAAATACACAGGTGTGTGGCTATTGGCACTCATTGTTTTCTTACGAATAGCTCTTCATGGATTTGACCATTCATGGTTTGCAATAGCGAATGCTATTATTTTCGTTTGTATATCCTTTTCGATAAGGGAGAAATTCCAGTACTTTTCATTAGAAAAAAAATTCACCCTACAAGTCTTATTTTCTATAGTAATGTCTATTTGGGTATTGGCAGGATCGAAACTCTTGTTTCATTCACCCATTACCCTTTCGTTTACCTTAGCGTATACAGGCATTCAAGCTGCTGGAATGGGACTGGCTATATATATGGCAGAACATATAAAAAATCAACATTTATTACTATTAAGATTAATAAGAAGTGAAAAAGCAGAGGTTGCTAGCCACTTGGCATCCAGCATTTCTCATGAGGTAAGGAATCCTTTAACATCTAGCCGTGGATTTTTACAGTTATTAAGTGAGTCACACGAAATTCCCGAGAAGGAAAAGGGGTATTTAGCCTTGGCAATAAGTGAGATTGACCAGGCCGATCATATTATTAAAGATTACTTAACCTTTGCCAAACCCAGCCCTGAAAAAATTGAAGTCCTCGGAATTGACAAGGTCATTCAGCAAGCTATCCAGATAGTCGAACCAATGGCAAAACAATTCAAGGTGGAGTTCGACTCTAAATTAGATTCATCCTTAATTACTGGTAACTTTGGACTTCTTCAGCAAGTGATCGTAAATATTATGAAAAACGGGATCGAAGCCATGCCTTCTGGTGGTGTCTTAACGATAACATGCACCAAGGAACAAAAAACAACTTTAATAAGCGTGAAAGACGAAGGAGTTGGGATGAGCCAACAGCAAATGAATCGACTAGGAGAACCTTATTTTTCTACTAAAGACTTAAAGGGAACAGGTCTTGGAATGATGGTCGTCTATCGAATAGTAGAAAGTATGAAAGGAACGATACAAATAGATAGTAAAAAAGGAATGGGTACAACCATTTTCATTCGACTACCACATATGTCCGATGCTAAGGAACGTAAAATTTCATAATGATCTATATAAAAAAGTCGGTTCTCTCCAGAACCGACTTTTTCTTTTATGAATTTGATGGTTCAGGGTTGTTTAATTTACTATTTCTATACCCATAGCCAATGTATATGCCTAAACCGATTACTAACCAGACCAAAAATCCCTTCCACGTAAATGCTGATAACTGGAGCATTAAATACACACAAAAAATAACTGCCAGGATAGGAATAACAGGAACAAGAGGTGTCTTGAACGGACGATGTAGATCTGGCTGTGTTTTGCGAAGTACGGCAACTCCAAGAGATACCGTTGCAAAGGCAAATAATGTTCCAATACTTGTTAACTCTGCAAGTTTGTTTAAAGGAATAAATCCTGCAAAAATGGCCACTAATCCCCCTGTTACCCATGTGCTTGTAATAGGCACTTGAGATTTCGGGTGAACCGTTGATAATTTTTTCGGTAGCAACCCATCTCGGCTAATTGCATAAAATAAACGTGTTTGTCCAAACATCATTACAATTAGTACGGTTGTAATACCTACGATTGCTCCAAGAGAGATAAATCCTGCTGCCCAGTCTTGTTGGATAAATCGAAGGGCAAAGGCTACTGGATCCTTTACGTTTAAAAGGTTGAACGGTACAATCCCAGTTAGAATTAAGGAAACAGCAATATATAAAATGGTACAAATGGCAAGAGCAGAAATAATCCCAATTGGAAGATTCCGTTGGGGATTCTTTACCTCTTCAGCTGCTGTTGAAACTGCATCAAATCCAAAATAAGCAAATACAACGACAGCTGCACCCGCTACTACTCCTGAAGCTCCAAACGGCATAAATGGCTTCCAATTTGTTGGCTCCACATACCATACCCCTATAGCAATAAATAAGAGAACAACCGCTACTTTAATAACAACCATAATGGCATTAAATTTAGCTGACTCCTTCACGCCTCTTGTTAGCAAAAGGGTCACTAATAAAACAATGATAACAGCCGGTAGGTCTACAAATGTACCTTTTGACGGATCAAACGCACTTGTTAAAAAAGTAGGTAAATGCCATCCGAACCCTGCCATTAAACTTTGGAAATAACCTGACCAACCGCTTGCAACCGCAGAAGAAGCCAACCCATATTCCAAAACTAAATCCCAACCTAGTACCCATGCAAGTAGCTCTCCAAATGCAACATATCCATATGTATACGCACTACCTGATTGAGGTATCATAGAAGCAAATTCTGAGTAACATAATGCTGCAAATGCACAAGCGAGTCCAGCAATAATAAAGGATAAGATAAGTGCAGGTCCTGCATATTCAGCTGCAGCCACTCCAGTTAATACGAATACTCCTGTTCCGATAATGGCCCCAACACCTAGTAGAGTGAGGTCGAATGCACCTAGCACTCTTTTGAGGGAATTTTCAGATACCGATTTCCCTACTTGTTTCTTACGAAATAAATCCATTATATCCTCCTATAGAAATTGAAATAATTGTCGAAAAATAGCGAATACACCTTAGCCATTTTACATAATTGTTTGTTAATTGTAAATTATAAATTATGGTAATATAAAAGATTCCAAAATTTCTAATTCTATTTTGCCCAGTAACAATTTCTCTATGTTGAAAAACAAAAAAGACCTTTATTCTATCTAATTTCTCGACAGAATAAAGGTCTTTTTATATATTATGCGTGAAAATTCGTTCCATCTGTTGTTGCTTCAATAATGCCGGCACGAATCACAAAGTCTCCAAAATGTTCCCCTTCGTTACGTTCCTTGGCATAACGTGGAAGTATGGAGCGTAACACACTAAGGATTTCTTCTTCTCCGATATTTTCACGATACATCTTGCTTAAGCGGCTTCCATCAAATGCAGCACCTAAATACATATTGTATTTTCCAGGGGCCTTACCAATGAACCCAATTTCCCCTAGGGCATGTCTTGCACAACCGTTTGGACAGCCAGTCATACGAATCGTAATTTCTTTATCTCTTAGCCCATTTTCCTCAACGATTTCTTCAATCTTATCAATAAGCTTTGGTAGGTATCTCTCAGCTTCTGCCATGGCAAGACCACATGTTGGTAAAGATACGCAAGCTATTGAGCTACGACGTAACGCAGAGTGATGTTTTCCATCTGTTAACCCGTACTTTTCAAGTAGCTCAGTAATTTTTTTCTTTTTCTGTGCAGACACACTGCCAATGATTAAGTTTTGATTGGCTGTTAAACGGAAATCACCTGTATGAACCTTTGCGATTTCACGTAAGCCAGTTTTCAATGGATAGCCATCAAAGTCAGCTATACGTCCACCTTGCACAAATAATGTGAAATGCCAATTTCCTTTTAGGCCTTTTACCCAACCATATCGATCACCATTATGATCAAATGAGTAAGGTTTTGCTTCTTCAAGCTTCCAGCCAAGTCGGTTTTCTAGCTCATGCTTCACATTTTCTAATCCTAAACGGTCCACCGTGTACTTAAAACGCGCATTCTTACGTACAGAACGATTTCCATAGTCACGTTGGATGGTAATAACCTTCTCCGCCACATCGTACACTTGCTCTGGCTTACAGAAGCCGATGACTTTTGCAAGCTGCGGGTAAGTCGTCTTATCACCGTGAGACATTCCCATTCCGCCACCGATTGCCACGTTAAATCCAACAAGCTTTCCTTCTTCCACGATGGCAATATACCCAAGATCCTGTGAAAATACATCCACATCGTTCTCTGGAGGAATAGCCATACCAATTTTAAATTTACGAGGCAAGTAGAGTGGTCCATACATAGGCTCAACCTCTACATCAGGCGTTCCTGCTACTCTCTCTTCATCAAGCCAAATTTCATGATAGGCCCTTGTACGAGGAAGTAAATCATCGCTTAATTTCTTGCCCCACTCATATACCTCTGCATGAATTTCTGACTGATGTGGATTAGAAGTACTCATAACATTTCTGTTTACATCTCCACATGCAGCAATTGTATCCATTAGAGCTTGATTAATGCCTTGAATGGTACTTTTCATATTCCACTTTAGGATTCCATGAATTTGGAACGTTTGGCGAGTTGTTAATTTTAATGTGCCATTTCCGTATTTTTCAGAAAGGTCATCCATCACCAACCACTGTTCAGGTGTTGCCACTCCACCTGGTAGTCGAACACGAAGCATGAACTGATAAGCTGGTTCAAGCTTTTGCTTTTGTCGTTCTGCACGCACATCACGGTCATCCTGTAAATAGCTTCCATGATGCTTCATTAATCGGTTGTCATCCTCTGGGATACCTGCACTGATTCGATCAAGCATTACTTCTTTTAGCGTTCCACGTAAGTAATCGCTTCGATCTTTTATACCCTCTACATCACTAGGAGGGCCTTCAGGCGCTTTTAAATTTTCTTTCACTTCCACCATGCTTAAAACTCCTTTCATTCAAACTCAGTATACGTCACGCTGGTATCGCTTTTCTTTTTGCATTGCAGCTAAATAGCTTTCTGCTTCTTCACGACCCATGCTGCCTTCTTTTTCAATAATAGTAATTAACGTTTGATGCACGTCATGTGCCATATGTTTCTCATCACCACAAATATATACAACCGCTCCCTCTTGAAGCCACGCAAATACTTCCTTGCTTTGCTCAAGCATACGGTGCTGAACATATACCTTTTCATTCGTGTCTCTTGAAAAAGCAACATCCATCTTTGTTAGGACGCCATCTTTCAACCACTTTTGCCATTCGGTTTGATATAAGAAATCCGTTACAAAGTGCTGATCACCGAAGAACATCCATGACTTGCCCTCTGCACCCGCTTCTTCGCGCTCTTGCATAAATGAACGGAATGGTGCTACACCTGTTCCTGGTCCTACCATGATAATAGGAGTTTCAGGGTTTTCAGGAAGCTTAAAGTTTGGATTATTTTGGATAAATATTGGTAGAGTATCCCCTGCTTGTAGGCGCTCAGCTGTTAGAATCGAGCATACACCTTTTCTTTCACGTCCATGTGAATCGTATCTGACCGCACCAATCGTCAAATGAACTTCATCTGGGTTGGCAGAAATACTGCTTGCAATTGAGTATAGACGTGCAGGAAGCTTTCTTAATATAGAAACAATCTCCTGTGAAGAAGCTGTCCAAGGGCCAAAGTCTCGAAGCAAGTCAAGCAAATCGCGACCATGAATATACTCTCTGACTTTTTCTGCATTTTCCGGTTTCACCATCTCTTGTAATTCCTGATTTACAGAAAGCTTGGCTGCTTGTTCCATTAACGGCTTAGTTAATACCGTAATTTCAAAGTTGGTAAGTAGCGCATCTTTTAGCGTTCTTACTTCTCCTTGTTTATTAACTGTCACTTTTTCATCTGCATTCCAGTTCATTTCAGCAAGGATTTGCTCCACAAGCTCTGGGTCGTTTTCCGGATAAATTCCTAGGCTGTCACCTGGCTCATACGTTAATCCTGAACCTTCAAGCGATAACTCAAGATGACGTGTTTCTTTATTTGATCCACGACCATTTAAATTTAAGTTTTCTAATACTTCGGCACGGAAAGGGTTTGTTCTAGAATAAATAGATTCTTCTGAAGCAACTTGTACTGCTCCACCAGTCGCCTGAGCTTGACTTGCCGCATTTCCAGCCTGTCCTAGAGCTGAAAGTACACTCTCAATCCATTCAGAAGCTGGTTCATCATAATCTAGATCACAGTCTACTCTTTCGGTTAATGGCTTTCCACCTAGCTCCTTAAGGCGCTCATCAAATTCTTTTCCTGTTTGACAGAAGAATTCGTACGAGCTATCCCCTAACGATAGAACAGCATAATTGAGTTCTTCTAACTTAGGAGCACGCTTTGAGTGTAAGTACTCATGGAAAGACAACGCATTATCTGGTGGTTCACCCTCACCATGTGTACTTGCAACTATTAATAGGTTTTGTAATTTCTTTAAATTATTTGGCTTAAAATCACTCATGGATGAAACGGTTACTTGAAAACCATTGCTTTCAAGCGTTTTACCTGCTTTTGTAGCAAGTCGTTGTGCATTTCCTGTCTGTGAACCAAAAAGGATGGTTACTTCTTTCGACACTGGCTTTGAAGCCTCAACTGATAGAGCTACAGAAGCTGATTCTGAAATAGTAGTTGCTGATGCTGCTTGAATAGCTGCTAAATATCCACTAAGCCAAACCTTCTGCGATTCAGTTAGTGTTGGCAGTATTTTGTTAAGAAGCTCTGCCTGCTCCTGACTAAACGGGCTGTTCATAACCTGAAGTTGCAACGAAATCCACCTCACAAAAATATAAATAGACTAAATTCCCCAAAATTCGCAAAATATCATAAGTGTTATTATATCTTAATTATTCCAATAAGTTAAGTCGGTTTTAATATTTAAACCGATAATTACAGGTTTCTCTTCTATGATAATTACTTTACCTTAAGTTTGGCTATTGGTAAAATACATATAACTGATTATAATTATTAATATTTCTAATAATAAGGAGGGTCATGTATGTATTTTGATGAGTTAAAGACCTTTGTTACTCTAGTGGAAGTAAAGAACTTCACCAAAACGGCCGAACTCCTTCTCATGTCTCAACCAAGTGTTAGTTTACATATTAAGAATTTAGAAACCGAGTTTCAAACGAAACTATTCATACGTTCTCCAAAACAACTAAAAATCACTCCTTCTGGAGAGATTTTGTATGATCGAGCCAAACAGTTAATAAGCATGTATGAGCAGACAAAACAAGATATCCTCGACTTGCATACATCTGTTAGTGGAACCTTGAAAATCGGGGCAAGCTTTACCATTGGGGAGTACATTTTACCTTCCCTTCTCTATGACATCCAAAAGGAACATCCGGCACTTGAACTTGAAGTGGTTATAGGGAATACGAAGGAAATTGTTCAATCCGTTAAAAGGCATGAAGTAGATATTGGTCTAATTGAAGGGCAAACCAATGAAAAAGAACTGTCTGTCCACCCTTTTTTAAAGGACGAGCTTTTTGTTGTATCATCCGCTACGCATCCTCTTGCATTAATGAATAGAGACATATTCATATCAGATCTTCAAAACCAAGTATGGGTGACGAGGGAGGTTGGGTCAGGTACTCGGGAATACTTAAATCACGTGATCCGTTCGAATGGGTTAAAAGTACAATCCCTTCTATCTATTAGCAGCAATCAAGGAATTAAAGAAACAATAAGTAAAGGCATGGGTCTTTCACTTTTATCTAATAGCGTTATCCATAAAGAAGTCAACAATGGAGAGTTAGCCATCATCCGCATTAAAGATTTTCAATTCCCTAGAACGCTGTCGTATGTCTACTCTCCTACTATGAAAAAGAAAAAAAACGTGGAGCTTTTTATTACGAGCCTCCAAGAGATGTGGCCTTACCGCTCTGAATCGATTTAAGTATATTTCGCTCCTAACAGAAGGAATAATATTGATGCTTTTACTTATATACTAAAAGTAGAAAAGAAGGCCATCACCTTTGATGGTCTTCTCTTTAATAGAGGTTAATAACTCAAAGTTAATTGAGGTACAGAACAATGATATTTAAGGATAAGCCAACGATTGATTCAAACTACATACAGCAGCATCTGGCAAATGAACGTACATACCTAGCATGGATACGAACGAGTATAACGATTATAGGGGTTGGATTTTTAATAACGAATTTACATTTTTCGTTCATTTCAAAAGATCAACTCGGGGACATACTAGCACAAACGATTGGATTAACTTCTATTTTTGTAGGAATTATCACTATCATACTTTCAACTATTGGATATTTTAAGAAAGGCCGAGACATCAACAACCAAACTTTCGTTTACCCAAGAGTTATTACTTTATGTCTTTCCATTCTGCTCCTGTTAATATTTTTATTCTTCGGTATTTATTATGTATTTATTTGGGAACTGCTTTAAATGAGAAAAAGCGCCTGTCCTTCAATAACAATTGGGACAAGCACCTTTTCTATTCCTTATACTCGATGTACCTTTATTTTAAGTTTGCTAGCTTACAAGATATCCATCCAAATCTTTATCGCTGTTGCTAAAATCAGTAGTGCTAGGACTACTTGAAGGATCTTTGTATTTACCTTCTTCCCTACCATCGCCCCTAGTGGTGAGGCAATTAAACTAGCTATGACCATGATTAAAGATGGCCAAAATTCTACTTGCCCCGTTGTAAGTTTTCCAACTGTCGCTCCGATAGAAGAGATAAATGTGATGGCAAGTGAGGAAGCAATTGTCATACGAGTTGGAATCTTTAATACAACAAGCATGATTGGTACTAAAAGAAAAGCACCAGCAGCTCCGACAATTCCAGACCCTATCCCCACGATAAATGCAAGGACCGCTGCCAACCATTTATTGAATGTCACTTGATCTAATGGAATATCATCTAGACCCTTTTTAGGAATGAACATCATCACAGCTGCAATCAATGCTAAAATACCGTATATGATATTAATTCCACCTTCACTCATGAGCTTTGAACCAAAGCCCCCAATAAAACTACCAACTAAAATACTTGCTCCCATATAAATGATTAGCTTTTTATTTAAAAAGCCACCTTTTCGGTAAGCCCACACCCCACCAATCGTGGCAAAAAACACCTGAACAGCACTTATTCCTGATACTTCGTGAGCACTAAAAGCTGCTAGACCGAATAAAGGTGGAATGTATAATAGCATCGGATACTTAATGATTGAGCCACCAATTCCCAGCATTCCGGAAATATATGAACCAATAAAACCAATTAAAAAGATGGTGATAATAAATCCTAAATCCATCGTTTTTCCCCCTTTGAAAAGCAAAAGCGCCTATCATGACGCTTGCTCTAAAACCATTTTTAGAAAAAGGGAACCCCATCTGGTTCCCTTATAAATCAGCCTTTTTTAATCCAAAATTTTAAAACCGTATCTTCTTCTTCGTGTTTGATTAATTCATGACCACCTGATTTTGCCCATGCAGCAAGGTCATTTTTTGCCCCTTTATCGGTTGCATGAATTTCTAACACTTGACCGCTTTCTAATTCATTCATTGCTTTCTTTGTTTTTACGATTGGCATTGGACAAGCCAGCCCTTTTGCGTCTAATACTTTATTTGCTTCCATTTCTATTCCTCCTAGTATTGTTTTATCGAACCGCACAACGGTTTGGTCCGATTTCCATTTCACGTTGTTGTTCTTCTTCTGGAGTGATTTTCCCCATATTTGTTTCACGGATTTGTTGGTATGCATTAGGTTGTGGTGGCAGGTTTTCCGTTACCACTCTTCTAAATTCATCTTCATCTTTAATATTTAAACCGTGGTTTTTCTCAAATAGAGAGCCCAGTTTCTCTGACACACTTCCATCTTCATTTAACTCATCAATGATCATAAAGTGGGCTGGAAGTACGATTAACTCCTCAGATAACTCTCTATAACGCTTGTATAGACTTTCTCGTAAGTCTCGCACCCAATCCTGTGCTAGACCTGCTAAATCTGGTCTTCCAATCGAATCGATGAACAAGATATCTCCTGAGAGTAAGAATTTCTCATCCACAATAAAGGAAGTTGATCCGATCGTGTGTCCTGGTGAATACAATGCATGGATATTGATTTTCACATTTCCGATTTCTACATCATTGCCATCTTCTAATGGTTGGTACGTAAAAGTAACTTCCGTTGCATCCTTTGGAGGTAACCAGTAAGTTGCATTTGTTTTTTCAGCAATTACTCTTCCACCAGAAATATGATCGGCATGAAGGTGAGTATCAAATACATGAGTGATCTTTGCTCCGATTGACTTTGCAAAATCAAGGTACGTATCTGTCATACGAGTGGAGTCAATGATAGCTGCTTCGCCATTTGATACAACCATGTATGATAAACAGCCTTTTCCGATACGAACGAACTGATAAATTTCGCCACCGTCTTTTAAATCTCCAACCTTAACTGGTTCTAAGTGTTCACTCCACGCTTTCATTCCGCCAGCTAGATAAGACACCGTACGTCCTGCTTCAGAAAGCATGTCAGCTACCATGATAGATGAACCTTCCTTGGCACAAACAACTAATACCTCTTTATCAGTAGGTACTTTATCAAGAATTTCTTCTACCCCATCTAATAGATCAAAGTACGGTACATTTAGATATTCAAAATTTTCGCCTTCAATTTTCCAATCTTGAAATGCATCTTCATTACGTACATCTAAGATGAAGAATGCTTCTTTATTAAATACTTTCTTCGTCACTTCTTTTGCCGTCATTGCTTGAACAGTCATTATTTTTACCCCCTAGAGTATAATTGATTTTAAAAATTTTTGATTAAAAAGTCAGTGTGATATCTGCGTCTTTAGCAAAATCTAAAAATGTTACAGCTCCACCTACTTCAATTCCATCCACAAAGCTTTCTTTTTCTAATCCCATAACATCCATTGTCATTTGGCATCCAATCAGTTTTACTCCCATCTCTTGAGCCATTTCAGCCAATTCTGGGATGGATGGTACATTTGCTTTAGAAAATCCTTCTGCAAAATGTTCTTTTCCTTCTGGCATCGGAAGTTGTTTATTTGCCTCTTTATGAATTAAGTTTAATCCTTCAAAGGTGAAGAAAATTGCTACTTCTTGATCTGTTGCGGCAGCTGCTGTTGCGATGTTAAATACTTTATAAGCATCAAATAGGCCACCATTACTTGCGATAATTGCTACTTTAGTTGTCATTGTATTTCCTCCTAATTTCTTAATGCCACCGTGTGGTTGTATCGTGTGTTTCTTTATAGAACAGCTTAATTATTGATACGATCCGTTGTTCCAGTCCATTGACTCATCCCTGGAATAACATTCAGTACGTTAGAAAATCCGTTTTCAGCTAGTTTCTGAGCTGCTAAATCGCTTCGGTTACCTGTACGACATACGATATAGATGGTTTGATCTTGGTTTAATTCATTCATACGAGCTTCTAACTCACCAAGTGGAATAGAAATCGCATTCGGAATATGATTAAATGCATATTCTGCCGTTTCTCTTACATCTAGAACCATCATGTTTTCATTTGCTTCTAGCTTTGACTGTAGTTCCTCATTTGTCACTACATTTGGATGTTTTCTTTCAATGGTTTCATCGCTTGAAGACTTTCTTAGATAATGCTTTAACACATCTCCTTCTTCCAAAGTACCTAGATATTGATGTCCTGTACTTTCAGCCCATGCTTTAATATCTGCTTTTGATCCCTTATCTGTTGCTTGGACTTCCAATACCTGCCCTGCTTCTAATCCAGTCATTGCTTTTTTCGTTTTAACAATCGGCATCGGGCATGCTAATCCCTTTGCATCAAGAGTGACATTTGCTTTTAAGTTCTCCATGAGTAACCTCCATTACTTTTATACCATATAGGGTATATTTTATTTTAAAATTTTTTATTCTGTTTTACCTTCCCAAGAAAGCATACCACCTGTCATATTAATGACTTTGTATCCATAGCTTTCTAGAAATTGTGAAGCACTACCACTTCTACCACCAGAACGACAAACCATGATATATTCCTTTGATTTATCTAACTCATGCATACGGAACTCAATAAGGCCTAGTGGAATGTTTACTGCTCCAGGAATTTTCCCAGCTGCTACCTCATCTACTTCTCGCACATCGATAATATCCAATGCTTTACCTTCGTTTAATAGTGCTTCTACTTCTTTGGCTGTCATTGTTTTCATTGTTTATTCCTCCTATATCTTATGACCAGAAGCTCATGCCGCCTTTTACATTCGTTATTTTTGTAAATCCTAATTTTTTTAGGGTTTTGCTAGCTTTTTGACTTCTCATTCCACTTTGACAAATGACTACTACTTCTTTATCTTTTGAAATCTCATTTGATTTTTGAGATAGCACATGAAGTGGAATGTTTTTAAAGCCTTTGATGTGGTTTCCCTTATACTCAGCTGGCGTTCGAACATCCACAAATTGTTTATTTTTATCTTTTAATTCCTTTTTTAATTCAGCTGTTGTTATATGTCTAACGCCTTTTGTCGGAATCATTCTTTGGATAATCAAAACTAAGAACAATCCAATGAGAATATAATTTACATATTCCATATTATTCTCTCCTTATTGATAGGGGAAAATCCCCTATCTTTCATTAAATAAATAGATTTACATTCCCATCTTCTGCATCAGCCAAATAAGCAGCTACGCCCGCATATTCGACATTTTCAAGAAGCTCTTCTTCTTTAAGACCTAACAGATCCATTGTCATCGTACATGCCACTAATTTCACGTCTTGCTCTTGTGCCATTTCGATTAACTGAGGTAGGGACATTGCGTTGTGCTTTTTCATAACACCTTTAATCATTTTTGGACCCATACCTGCAAAGTTCATTTTAGAAAGACCCATCTTATCTGCGCCTCTTGGCATCATTTTTTCGAACATCTTTTCCATGAATCCTTTTTTCACCATCATATTTTCCTCTTTACGGAGAGCATTCAACCCCCAGAATGTATGGAAGATGGTTACTTCATGATCGTAGGCTGCTGCACCATTTGCAATAATATAAGCAGCCATTGCTTTATCGTAATCTCCACTAAATAACACAATCGTAGTTTTTTTCTTTTCTGACATACTGTTACCTCCTAGGTTTTTAATTCTATTTATTTACATATACTCGTATAGGTATATTATTGTTTAAAAAAATATAAATTACGTTTAATACCTTAAACTTCAACTTACCCCCATGGGTATAATGTTAAATGAATGACTCAATGATGTCAACCTTTTTTATCTGCTTTTTACAAGTAGGTTAACCGCTTCTTTGATCAGATTCTCTGCATTTGTTTCTTCGTTTTCATTAGCTTTTTGTACACAGTCAACTAAATTAGAACTTACAATCACACCCATTGTACGATCAACAGCCGTTCGAACAGCTGATAATTGTGTAATCACTTCTTTACAGTCCTTATTTTCTTCCATCATTCGTAAAATCCCTCTAAGCTGCCCTTCCATACGCTTTACTCTATTTTGAATTTGAGTATTGTAATCCATATGTTTACCTCCTTTTAACAAAGATTTTTTATACTAAGTTTATCTTCTTTCAATAGTTTTGAATGATGACTAGCAAGGGTATATCCAATCACTTGAAACCCTTTCTTACGTAAAAGACGAATACCCACATTTTTTTCTAGGTTGTTTGAAGCAATAATATATAGTTTACGATTGGGTATGTCAGTGCTAAATCTATTGAGATAAGCAACAGGTATATTTATTGCACCCGGTATAGAGAATTTACTTGCTTGGTTATAATCTCTTAAATCAATGATAGTGGATTTTGTTTCGATCTTTTCTCTGGGAATATAAGCTACAGAGAAAACCGGAAAATACCTTTCAAATAACACATATCCAATCACTAACAGTAGAATGGTTACAAAAGTAATCTGAAATACCTCCTTAGAAGTTTGTCGATATGTACATACTATACCCCATTGGGTATAAAGTCAACCAGGAAATTTATACCTCAAATAAAAAGGAAGGCAACCGAAGTAGTTACCTTCCTCATTTTTAATTTCTCTTCTATCTTACCGCACAACGATTCGGGCCAATCTCCATTTCCCTTTGTTGTTCTACATCTGGCGTTATCTTCCCCATATTTGTTTCTCGAATTTCCTGGTATGAATTGGGCTGAGGTGGTAGGTTTTCCGTTACCACTTTTCTAAATTCATTCTCATCTACAATATTTAATCCGTGATTTTGTTGGTATAGTACACCAAGTTTTTCAGAAATACTTCCATTATCATTCATTTCATTTATTCCCATATAGTGAGCAGGCAGAACTAGCAGGTCATCTGCCAATTCCTTGTAACGCTTATATAGTGTATTTCGTAAATCGCCTACCCAATCTTCTGCTTTTCCTGCAAGGTCTGGGCGTCCAATAGAGTCAATAAACAAAATATCTCCTGTTAATAAATATTGGTCGTCGATGACAAAAGAGGTACTCCCTATGGTATGACCCGGAGAGTAAACCGCCTTAATTGTCGTTTTACCAACTTGATACTCATCCCCGTCACCAATTTGTTGATACGTAAAGTTTACTTCAGTGGCATCTTTAGGTGGAAGATAATAGGTTGCTCCCATTTTTTCAGCAAGCCTTCTCCCACCAGAAATATGGTCTGCATGTAGATGAGTATCAAGTACATGCGTCAATTTAATATGATGCTCTTTGATAAAACTTTCATAAGGTTCAAGCATACGATTTGTATCAATCATTGCAACTTCACCATTTGATTCAATCAAGTATGATAAACAACCTTTTCCTATCCGAACAAATTGATATAATGCTCCTCCATTTTTTAAATCACCAATCTTGATAGGTTCTAAATATTCACTCCATGCTTTCATTCCGCCCTCAACAGAATATACATCTGTAAAACCCGCTTCTGCGATCTGTTGAGCCACAAATTCTGAGGATCCACCTTTAGCACATATGACATAAATAGTCTTATCTGTGGGTAATTTTTCCTTAATAGAGTCAACCCCTTCTAATAGATCAAAGTAAGGGGCGTTAATGATGTGAACATTTTTACCTTCAATCTTCCAATCATCAAAATCATCCGTGTTTCTTGCATCTATGATAAAAACTTCCTCATGATTGATCACTTTTTTGGCAATTTCCTTTACGGAGATGGTTTTCACCGCTGTTTCAGTAGTCATTTTCTGCCTCCTTCGTAAACGTTTTTTCGTCTTTCTTGAATTATTATCTTTCCGTTTGATTTTTCCATGCCAAGATACCACCTACCATATTTTTTCACGACAAAAAACGCATGACTCACGTACTTGAGTCATGCGTTTACTATGTTATTTCTTTTTGATCCAAAACTTAATCAGCTTATCATCTTGCTCCGTTTTTAGGATGGTGTGACCAGCATTTTTTGACCAAGCAGGTAAATCGTTTAATGCTCCTTTATCCGTTACATGAAGCTCTAGCACCTGGCCACTTTCTAATACCTCAATCCCTTTTTTCAATTTCACGATAGGCATAGGACAAGTTAAACCACTAACATCTACCAGTGAATCCACTTGAAAGTCATTAATGGTTTCTTCGATAATCGTTTCTCCAAGATCGTTCGTTTTTGTTTCAACTTGCTTGGCTATATTGCTTCCAAATACGGACGAATAGGTCTTCCAGCCTCCATCCACATTCTTTACTTTGTATCCGTTATTTTTTAGAATACGGCTTGCTAAATACCCTCTTAGCCCAACCTGACAGCTTACATATATGGTTTGATCTTTAGGAATTTCATCTAGTTTATTTCTGAGTTCATTTAGCGAAATATTAATTGAACCCTCAATATAGCCAAATTCACGTTCCATTGGTTCACGGACGTCAATTATTAAGCCACCTTCAGCAACAATTTTGTCTACTTCGTGCCACTGAATATGTTCCAATTCACCATCCATAATATTTGTTGCCACATAACCAGCCATATTGACTGGATCTTTAGCAGATGAATACGGTGGAGCGTATGATAATTCTAAGTTTGTTAAGTCTTCTACGGTTAATCCACCTTTAATCGCTGTAGCAATAACGTCCATTCGCTTATCAACCCCATCTGCTCCAACCGCTTGTGCACCAAAGATTTTTCCTGTTTCCTTGTCAAAAATCAACTTTAGAGACAGGGGTGCAGCTCCTGGATAGTAGCCAGCATGAGAGCTTGGGTGAATATGAACGACTTCGTAAGATACCCCTAGTCGTTTTAGTGTTTTTTCATTATTCCCAGTAGCAGCAACGGTTAAATCAAACACTTTTGCAATAGAAGTCCCCATCGTTCCTTGATATTTCTCTTTTTTACCCATGATATTATTTGCTGCAATTCGTCCTTGACGGTTTGCAGGGCCAGCAAGTGGAATCATTGCCTTTGTGCCACTAATATAGTCTACTACCTCAACTGCATCACCTACTGCGTAAATATCCTCATTTGAAGTTTGAAGATACTCATTCACAATAATACCTCCACGCTGTCCTAATTCAAGACCAGCTGTTTTGGCCAACTCATTTTCAGGAATGACACCGATAGAAAGAATGGTCATATCTGTAGAAACTTCCAAACCATCAGAGAGAATGATCTTCTTTCCTTGATCTTCAAACGCTTTTACCCCATTTTCAAGAATTAGTTGAACTCCTTTTCCTTTTAAATGAGTGTGTAAAATACTCGCCATTTCAAAATCAATTGGTGCCATAATTTGATTGGCCATTTCAATAAGTGTTACTTCAATTCCTCGATCTACTAGGTTTTCTGCCATTTCAATACCTATAAATCCACCACCAATAACAACAGCCTTTTTAGGTTGAACGTTATCTACATAGTTTTTTATTTTATCTGTATCTGGAATATTTCTTAATGTAAATAAGGTCTCATTTTCCTTTAGCCCTGGAATCGGTGGTACGATTGGTCTTGCCCCAGGAGATAATAATAACTTATCAAAGGACTCTTCATAAACTTCCCCATTTTGAAGGTTCTTTATTGTCACTCGCTTGTTATCCGGATCAATGCTCACTACTTCACTTAAGTTACGAATATCCAGCTTAAAGCGATCTGACATACCCTCGACGGTTTGTACCAACAGCTTGCTTCTGTCCTTAATCGTTTCCCCGATATAATAAGGTAATCCACAGTTCGCAAATGAAATATGCTTACCACGTTCGAAAAGAACGATTTCTACATCCTCACTAATTCTTCTTAATCTTGCTGCTGCTGTTGCTCCCCCAGCTACTCCGCCTACGATAACCACTTTCTGTGTCATATCTATTCCTCCAATAATTAATTTTTATATAAACAACTAACTTTATTAATACGTTTAAGGTAATTAATAATACCTATATGGGTATTATAGAATATTTAAAAATAAAGTAAACCCCTTTGGGTATAAGTTCATTTATTCTTCACAATTACTCTCTGGTAATCATAACTCCCTTTAAGACACCCATCCGATATTTGAGCATATGATAAGTTGATAAATTACCCTGGGGGGTGGATGCTAGCATGCAATATATGTATAATAATTATCCCTATTACCATACTAATTTTCGTAATACTTTTGACGTCAGTTTAATAAACGATATTCAAAAAGCGATCAATGGGGAATATGGAGCCATAGAATGTTACGGTAAATTAGCTAGAATGGCAAAAACTCAGGTCGAAAAAGATCAGATTCTTGAGATACGCCAGGATGAGATACGTCACTTTGAGGAGTTCAGTAGAATATATAGAGAGTTAACGGGCAGACAACCGGTCGCTGAAAACATTGAAAAGTGTCCTGATCAGTATAAAGAGGGTGTTGAGTTTGCTTTTAGAGATGAACAAGAAACGGTAGACTTTTACCTAGATATTGCAGATAAGTCCCAAAATCCTGTTATTAAAGAGACATTTCGTCGTGCTGCTGCTGATGAGCAAAATCATGCTGTATGGTTTTTATACTTTTTATTAAATAAACAAATGATGACAAACACTAGTCGCCAGCCTAATAATTACGGATCTAAGGGTGCATTAAATGCTACCAGTTTAACAATACCCCAAATGCTAATCTACGCGCTTCAAGATGAACACTTGGCTCAATCAAGGTATAAAAATGTACTCGAAACTTTTGGAGACATACGTACATTTGCACAAATCAAAGAAGCAGAATTAAGACATATCTATGCACTTTTACCTCTTTTTGAAAAATACCAAGTCCCAATTCCAGAGGATATTTCACAATCGTTCGTTAAAACGCCAGGAAGTGTAAAGTCCGCTTATGCAGCTAGTGTAGAAGGAGAAGTTGACAATATAGCTATGTATGAAAAGTTCCTAACATTTGAAATTCCTAATGATATTAGAATGGTATTCACTCAATTACGCAATGCATCTAGAAATCATCTTGCAGCGTTTGAAAGAGGGCTTGAAAGAAGTTATTAATGTCAATTGTAGTTTAAGAGAAAATATACCCTCATTACAAAAAATGTCTACCACCTAAAATTTTCTAGTGGTGTTGATAGACATTAATGTTGGTAACCAAAAAACCCGTTAATATCAACGATTAACGGGTTTTTGATATAAAATTAGATAACATTAATGTTGGTAACTGTAATTTTCAAGTGATTTTACCCGAGATACCTTTAATACGTATATGAATTAGCATCTCATATTAAAAAGGAAATTTGAGAAACAATAAGTCCATAGGGGTACAGTTTATGATTGGGTGGCTTTCTATTATCTGAATTACCATTTTATTTTTTTACCTGTTCTCTTTGATCTAACTTATAAAATGAATATAAGAAAAACCGATTCATAAATATGAACCGGTCCTCTAAAAAGCCTTTTCAATGGGAATATTCCTATTTAGTTCCGGTAGACCCGAATCCACCTTCAGCTCTTTCAGTTTCGGAAAGTTCACTAACCTCTATTACTTCAACCTTTAGAATTGGTTTAATAACCATTTGAGCTACTCTCATATGTTTTTCAACAACAAAAGGTTGTTTACCATGATTAATAAGAATTACTCCTATTTCACCTCGATACCCCTCATCAATAGTTCCAGGGGTATTTAATACCGTCACTGAATATTTTAAGGCTAGTCCACTTCGTGGTCTTATTTGAGCCTCTGTATTCTTAGGCAGCTCAATTTGTATACCTGTCTTAATTAATGCGGTCTCACCTGGATTAATGGTTTTTTCTTCTACAGAATATAAATCCATCCCAGCGTCCCCTGCATGCGCATAATGGGGTATTTTTGCAGAATCATTGATTGATCTAATTTTTAATGTCAAAGTCATTTTTATTTCTCCTTTTTCAATTCTCTTAATTGTGAAGCCCATGGTAGCAAGGCTATGAGAAGAGCAACAAGGCCAACCTTTCCATCTATTTGACCACCGTTGCTAAAATCCCAAGCAAAATACATTATTGCTATAATAGGAACTAAACTTTTTATTATTATCCAGGTGTTTATCCATGCATTTTTAATGCTAATAATCTTTCTACTAGTATCATGGGCCTGGTCGGTATAAAAGTTAAGGGTTTCATAAAACTTTTCATAATTAGTCTTAAACTGTTCCTTTGTGATAGAACTTTTTGACTCTGGTATTTCATACTTAATGAATTCAATTGATCCAATTGTATCTATCATATCTTTCAATTGTAAATAATGAGAATAATTTTTACCAACTCTAAATATTCTTTTTCTATTGGGTTTTTCAACAACCTTTTTTAAAATATCAAATCTGCCAGAAGGATTATCGTGATATCCTGATGCTGGTGAAATCATTCTCGAAAACATAAGTGTAACAAAAGAAGAGTTTTGAAAGGTTAATTCTCCCTTTCCCTCCCCTTTCTCTACTTTTGCTAACAACAGTTTTATCCGTCTATTTGTTGGGTTATTCATTGATATTAATAATGGTCCTTGCCATAAGGGATCTAGAGTAGTAGAAATATGTCCAAATCCTTTGGAAACAACCCCAACTTTTGAATGAAATGTTCCTGCAACATTATTAGGGACCTTTACAGCTTCTCTTGTCATAATAAGTACAGTATCATTTGGCTCTATATAACAGTACTTTTCATCATTATTATTATGTATCTTAACTAATAACTGGTTATTTATTGACAAAATGAAATCTGAAGGAGTCAGATTATAACCAACAGGAGTTAAGTTTTTTTCATGGTAAGGATAAATAAAGATTTCATCTTTTTCTATGCAATTCTTAATATCATGGTCTGAGAGCATTCCAGAGACTCTCCAGGATAGAGCCTTTGTATTTTCATCCTCTACTACAGTATTTTGAATAGCCATTTTCTGTCCCTATCCCCTTGTTTATTTACTAACTCTTATATTTATTTCTATTTTAACATTTATTAATATCCAATTTTACTTCCTATGTAAAAGTTCTGCTTTTATTACTTTTTTAAATCGTGAGGAATCCCCATCAACCCTTTTACTTTCCAAAGAAAATCTCCTTTTACAAATACATTTCCTTTATGTAGTGAAGCAGTGTACTCTGATCCCCTAGCGTCAAAAAGAGATAGCTTAAAAATATAATCGAAGTTACTCACTCCATACTCATCAATACCCAACCTTAACGGATCAGTTGAGCTAAAAGTTACAAATAATTGTCCTACAATTTCTGACTTTGGCTTTAACCCAATCTTAAAATCAGCTCCAACAATACTATCAATACCATTAACAGAGTGTTTGGAAAGCTCTTCCCCATCTTTATTATAAATACTTAAAGTACCTGATGTAATGGTAATTGGATGTTCTTTGTTATTAGATAATAAGACCTCAATAGAAGCACAACACTCTGAATCATGCACACCATATAGAGTTTTTTCGAGAAATTCCACTTCAAAATCGCCCTTATTCCTGTAAAATCTATCAAAATCATTCCGCGTTGCAACAGAGTTTACACTTCCTTTACGAACTAAACAAAGTCCTTCCTTTAAATCATTGTATTTACGCTTAATCATGTAGGGTTTGTTATCGTTATTATATATTCTAAATACCCCTAAAAGAGCGCCTTTATATTCGTATTTGAAATAATCGAATTCAATCTCGGGCTCTATATTACTCAAAACAACCTGAGTATATGTAGATGAATCTATGAATTCTATAGGATTAATTCCTTTTATTTCTTTGAAATTAGGCTTATCCTTAATTCCGATTATAATGAACTTATCTCCTTCATAACGTGAATTCGCCATCGCCATAATATCAACTAATAAATCTCTATGTTTTTCTTTTGAATACTGTTTTTCCTTATAATCTATGTATTCACACTCGTGACCTGACTCTATTAATTCAGTTATCATATTCATACAAAGCTCCTTAGATAAAAATATATGCTAGTAACCTTAAACCTATTGATTAAGATTATCTTTTGATTTGGCAGTAATACTAAGTAATTAAGGTGTCTAGTCTTATAGAAGGAACTGTAAATTTGTAAAAGAGAGTCTCTAATTTTTGAGACTCTCTTTTTTCCTATTTACACCATCTGACCTTGTTTTGAGTTATGAAGAAATGGCTCTTGCAACCAAGTTGACGCCATATAGAAGGTGTAATAGAAATTTTTTTATCCTTATCAATAATTATCTTCCAAGAAGGACGATCAATAGGTATTAAACTAAGTTGAATAGAGTTTCTACAACCACAAGGGCACAACAAGATAACCGACCATGGATTATCCTTCCCCTAGAACATAGAGCACATTTTTTTCAAGTTGATTAGGCTGTTCCTCATAATAATGTACCTTATATGGTTTTTCAGTAAAGAATTTAATAATTTGGTTTTTAAACTCACTGAACCATCTTACCATTGCGCAATCACCTTAACTGTAGATAGTTGTGTTCAGTATTGGGTCCATATCTCCTCGACCCACATAGGAACTAACAATAAAATCCGCGGTACATTTTTCAAAGAGAAATGTATTATTTGTAAGACTAACACGAATGCAATCAATATCTTCATTGGAGTCCAACCGAACATCATGTAATCTACAGAGAAGATCATTAACTGCAATCGAAGCTAATAATGTATTTACACTTATGACTGCAGGTCTTTCTTCCAAAACCCCTTTAAGATAACCTTCCTTTTGTAGCTGCTTATATATCTCGGGATTTATTCTATTCATAACCTCTGCAGATAATGTTGAAGCTGTGTAAACTCCTCTATTTATTAAACTACTTCCATCTGGTTGTATATAATGAACTGCACCACTAATTTGTTCTACTCCCCCGTTACCATCAGCACATAGTTTAACTCCTAAATCAAAATATGGGATCGAATAAAAGATACATATTTTATTTAAGATATCTCTTCCTTCAACCGAATCCATGCAACCAAATAATATATCACATTGTCCAAGTCTACGAATTACATCTTCATCAAATATTTTTTTTGTGTACCTTTCAACTTTAGTTGGGAGACCGGAATATTCAACAGCATCCGCTAAGACATCAACCTTACTTTTTTTTTGTAAAGCATCCTTCATACTACTATTGTAAATCCGCCCTAAATTAACTTCCTTAACTATGTCATCATCCACAAGGACAATTCTTCCTACTCCTAAACGATAAAGTTGTTCCACAACTGGACTACCTGTCCCAGAAACACCTACAATACCAATAGTAAGTTGACTAAGCACACTAGTCGTTCCTTGACCAAATGCCTGCAAGATACGTTTCCGAAATTGTCCGTCGGTTTCTTCTGACAAAGATGTCTCTTTCCAGAATTTTATATCTGGACCAGTTACTAGAACTGAATCAACAATTGTATGCTCTCCACTAGAATTAAAAGCCCTAGCAAAAATACTACCATCAGGAAGCATTACTGCACTAATTCCAGGAAAATCTGAATCTAGCCATTCGGCAATCCTCGGGAATAAGCTACCATCTGATTGGTTATCTATTTCTGAGAAATCTTGATATCCACCAGGATGACTATGGATTTTTAGAATAATAAATCCTTTTTTATCGGCTTTAGTCAAAATGTCAGACAAACTTTCGCTAGACCAAGTAACTTTATCTTTTTCTCTAACAAAACATTGATCATATGGGATATGAAATATTTCATTAACCGCTACTGCATAGCTTACTTCACTAGCTTCTTGTTGAAACTTACCTACCCCACATAAAGCAAATGAAATAGCTTCCTTGCCGTCCCCTGGAAATAAGTGATGGAAGAGGGCATCATGTTGACTGCCCGTCATTCTTAACCTATAACTGATCATACATTACGAACTCCTTGTGAAGGTTTGATGTAAAATTCTCTCTCTAACCAATCCTCAACTGAAAGCAAATGAGTTGTTAAGCTATGAATTCCTGGTTTCCATTCATAGTGTCTAGACCACCTTTGAAAGGACTGCCCCCAAATTATCATTTGCTGATCAGCTTGACCAATTTGAATTCCATCAGTACGTGAAAGCCAAGGATAAAAGTAAGCCATATCTAGATGGCTATTTGGATAACCACTTAATATCTGAACAGCAACCTTAGAAAATGAAACGTTGTAGCCCTTTGGGACCGGAAAGTCATGTATAATAATCCATCTATTTGATCCTTCTATAATGGATTCCCATTTCCATTCTCGACTATTTAAAAAATCGGTATCTTCCTCTGGTAGAGAGAATTCTCTTCTCATATTCCAGCCCCCTCAGTAGGATCCAGGGGAATAGTCTCAAATCGTTCCAACCCTGGAGAGGCTAAATCAACCTCTTGTTCTACTGCTATAGGAAGACGTTGTCCACCATTTAGCTTCTGATATAGTCTATGCTGTGATGGTTCCAAACCAACTTTGATAAGAATATCCTTCCCTGTAATCCATCTTTCTTCACTTTCAGCGTAAGTCTTTCCTACCCGAAAACGATAAACTACTTTTTCCTTAGGAGGATTCTTTCCCTCCTTAGCATACTCTTCTACATTAATAATCTCTTTGTTTGTTTTATTCATCTTTGATTCCTCCATTAATTTTAAAATTTAATAGAAGTATCGTAGAGCTTATCCTCCTTTCTTTGTTTCTAACTTTGTATAAAAAATCAATGATCACTCCATCTAGCTTTTAATGGATTAAATATCCACCATATGCCTCTTGCGTGTAAATGCCTTCTTTTGTTATCATAAACTCATGTATTTTTTGTGAAGAGCATTTTCCATTGAAAACTGATGCGCCAACATCAGTACTTTTATACAAAACAGTATGATTTGCTCTAGCAATACTTCTAAATCTATATAAAAATAGATGTACCCATTGAGACATTTGTTTTAATGGGTATTTCTATTTCTATTACTAATTTACATTAAAACAATTTAATTATAACCTTAAACACGAAAATTAAATCAATATTTTATATAATCGTTCGTTGTTTACCTTCTGGCATTTTTGAAGTAGCACTGTAATATTTAGGGTCTAACCTTTTTTTGTTTATACCCTTTTTTTAGAAAAACCTCGATTTAAAACGAGGTTAGACAATTGATTGATAAACATATTCCATTCCTTCTGAGGTCTTGCTTTCTTTGCGAAGGAGCATTCCCTTTTTGTAGAGTTTCCCTAACTTAACACTGATACTAGTTAATTCCTCACCAGTATCATTACTTATGTGCCTCGCTGTACACTCTTTATAGTTCATTACAGTTCTTACTAGTTGAAGCAAATGCTTTGGCAACTTACCGATAACGTGGTATCCATGTTCTTCTTTTATCCAGACACCCAGTTTCTTCATTTCTAGGGCGGAATGAATGTTTTCTTTATGACTGGTAGTTAGGTTCTTCAAGTATATTTTCTTACCATTTAACCACTCATTATTTTCCTGTAACATTACCACAATCTCATCAGAACAAGAAAAATCTATAACCTTAATATCCCGAAAATCAAGAACAATGATATGTGCTGAAGTGCTACTAGCTTCTGATAGGATTGCTTCTCGGATTTGAATACCATCTTCTCGAAAGAAAAGCATCGTTGAATCTAGAAGTTTTTTACTTAATGAGGCAAGTTCTATTACTAAGACACTTTTCATTGATCCCACCCATTAACATTTTTTGTTTATACCCTATGGAATAATAGTAATATACATTACACGGACAAGTCAAATGTTTTTTTCAGGCAATATTATCTCGATTTGAGTACCAGGAAAATAAGGAATGTTCTCATCATAAATATGTTGACTTTTACCTACATCTAACTGAACAGTTCCTGATTTAACTGAAATAACACCATTTAATTTGTTAACTATTTCTTTAATACCCTTATAACCGTTTCCTCCCCTTCCTAACCCCTTAACCTTACTAGATACTCCTTCAATTATGGCATATCTTAAAGCCTCTTTATCATCTTTAATATCTGTTAATCCATTTATTTTATAACTGTTTCTAACACCAATTCCCATATCAGAAATACATACCGATATATATTTGTGCGGACTTTTTGGATAATGGTATCTTTGAGCACATATATAACCGAATGATTTACTATGTCTTGGTATATTATTTAATAGTTCTGATAGCATAACAATAAAATCATCTATGTCTTTTTCTCTATAATGCAACTCTTTTACAAAGATATTATATGTTTTAGTGTGAACTTCCTCTAATGTTTTACGTATATCACTGTTGTCCTGAATCTTAGTAATATCAATGAGAGTTTGGTTTTCCGGATCCTTGACTACTTGGCTATTTATTTCTTGAATTCTTTTTTCTAGAGTTAGCATGTTTTGAGCTTGACTAAAAAAACCCATTCTAGCCATGTATGTGAGCGTAGATTGCGATGGCCAGGAAATATCCCTTATTTCATCTAGATAATCAAATATTTGAAGAAGTAGTACAAGTCCATATGGTTTTACAAAAGTGATTTTCGATAAATCAAATTCACTCACTGCCTTTTCTTCTAACGTATTTATTATCTCAATCGCTTTACTTATCTCAACTGAATCTAATGTGTCTTTTAACTTTATATCCATATTAAATAAAACTCCCTAAAGTCATTTATCATAAATGTAACTCATTTTAGATTTATATGCCTCTTAAAATTTAATATAAAATCAATTTAATATGTAGATATCCTTAGAGACATTTCATTCAAACACTAGAAATTTGTTCCGGCTGCCTAATAAATCCGTTGAATTAATATATTAATTATACTGGTTGAATTTGGTTTTAAATAAAAAAGACTCCCACTTATATATCAAGCAGAGTCTTAAATACTTTCTGACTTTATTACATCTTTATGCATTTCTACAAATTCCCCCTTCAGTCCAGCTCTACGTATTAGCTCCCATTCTTTTATTACAGAATTAGTTATCTTTAACTCTTTGGCTACATGTTTAATTCTTCTCACTTGAAATTCTTCTATTGATTCTACAACTTTATCAAGAATTTGTTGGGTCTTTGGCATTTTAGATAGATTATTATATAAAGAACCCAAGTTACGTAATCTTCGTCCAATTTCATTCTTAGTGACCCTTATTAATTGTGTTGTCTCCAACAATATCTCTTTTGCTACAAGTTTTACTTTTTCAGCAGTTTCAAGATCTCTTTTATTCCAATCAACTCTATTTATTTTCTTTGCACTTGTCTTTATTACATCTGGATAATTTTTTCTTAACCACTCTTTATCATTTCTAATTAGATATGAATATATATTGGGAAAACAATTACGAATTTCAGTTATTGTACTACCTTTGTTATTCTGGAGAATCTCTAGCCATTTAACCCTATACACGGTTAAATTAGAATTAACCCTGTTAATTCTAAAATCCTCCTTTTCTTCACCTAATAGTTTTCGTTTTACTGTCATTGGGTCAACACCCAGTATTTCAGCTTTTTTCCTTAAAGATATATCCATATTTGCTATTTCTATAAGTTTAGCTTTCCAAATGTGACCAAATTCTTTTATTCTTCCTATTCTACACCTATCATTGAGTGTAATATCTGGACCTTTCCTTGAATAAACAAAACCACAAAGGCAAGAAAAGGTGCCAATAGGTTTACCGGTTTTATAATCCCTAGTGACAATACAGGAATTCACTATACTTTCTCGGAAATGGTTTGCAGCTTTATTTAAACATGGCCAAGGCCCTGTACCGAATGGATCATAATTTACACTATTTATTTGCTCTACCATGGACGATACCGTTTCTCCTATAAAACCTAGTAATAAAATATGCCTTAAAGGATGACAAGCCGTCTGATTGTTTCTTAGCATTTTGTGTATCCATGTATCCTCTTGGTCTAGTTTTATAGAACAATTAAATTTACTTAGTATTTCTTCACCGTAGTAATTGTTAAAAGAAGGTATTAAATTCCTCCATTTAATTCTTCCTGAAATGGTTGCTAGTCCCATTACCTGGAGTTTTGTAATGTAAAACTTACGTAATTTCTCTAATCCTAGAGGTTTAAAGGAAGAGTTAATTAACAGGTAAGTCTGTTGGGCTATAAAATTGTAGTGATTAAATACTTCACTATCCTTTTCCATTAAATTGGTTTGATTATTATTACCTCCATTCTGTTCAATCCTAAAAAATTTATGTTTACTCTTTCTCTGGGACGATGGTATTTTCGAATTAACTAAAAATGTATAATGCTTAGGACATATTTCTACACCTTCAATTTGGTGAATTCTATGCCAATAAATTTCACCATTATTAAATCCGTCTTCTATAGCACAATCTGGACAATATCTAAGAAATTGGGGTATCTTTACCCTGCTCGCAGTTATCCCCAATTTCATATAAGAGTTGGTTTCTATATCATCAATCATAGCTAACTTAAGTTCGTTGTATCTAATTTCAGGAATAAATGGTGCATAGTAAGGAAAAATCGTATGATTTTCTATTAAGCTATCTGGAGTATAAACATTGGGGGTAGGGAGACGGTTACATAGCTTTCTCAAGTTTGAAGGTAGAATGACAGATGCGCAAGCTGTTCTAGAATCAAATAAATCTTCCATTGTTAATTTGTTATTTTCATTTCCAGTATAATGATGGTATCGAGCTAAAACACTATGTAAAAGTTCATCTTCATAAAGGGTGGGGAAAAAAATCAAAACTATCACTCCTAGATACATGATTAGTATCAATTCTTTCCCAGTTTATATAATTTTAACCTATTAGATTAGTTATTCAATATTTCTATTATTTTATCTTCAGTTACTTGGTCACATTTTTGATATCTTTTTGAAAACCTTTTCAAAGTATTAAAGTCAACTTTTTTATAACCAATATTTATTAACTTAGTCTTTTCCTTTGGTAGGCTTCTAATCAGATACTCGCTCCTACTTTCGATATGATTGTTTAAAACATGAATGCTTCTAGGTAAATCATTTTGCATTGAGTTAATTCTACTAGCCTCTGTTGAATTTAATTTTTTAAGTATTGTGTTTTTATGTATTCGATAAGAATAATTCTCATAAAGGTCTTTTACAACAGACTCGATTTTTGCTGCTAGTTCTAAATCAAAACTAGAATAATCGATATTACACCTTTTTTTCCCTCCCTTTTTTTGGGGGATAATTGTATCTAACCAATCTCCATCGTACCTTTGTATCCAATTGTACTCCTTAGGTGCTATTTTTATTAAATCCATCCTGGACCTTACTTTCCTATTAATCAACAAGTCCTCAATAATACTTCTACAAGCTATTATTTTTTCCATAGATAGATCCTTAGAACCTGCTGTTTCCAAATAACCATTAATAATTTCCTTAACTGCTTCTTGTTGTTCAGAACTAATTAGCATGTTTGTTATACCAACTATCCTCTTTAAGTTAGACCTAACAGTGGTATCCGAACAGCCTAATTTTCTTGCAATTTCATTTGCGGACATACCAGTTGAATACATTTCTAAGACTTTATTAATCCATAGATATCCCATAGACTTAATCATAACCTTCTCTTTTGCAGTTTGATTTGGCCTCCATCGTTTTGTGTATGTATAACCACAATAAGGACAAGAAAATTCTCCCGTAATATGTATTCCACCTGATACTTTGGCTATCTTCTTACAATTATTAATTATGTTCTTATTAAAATAATCACAAATTGAATTATGACATTTCCATGGACCATTATTAAAATTAAAGGGTACATGGTTTGCAATAGGTTCATTAAAATCTATCATGTTTTCTACTGTTTTAAATAGAAATAATATTAACAAACAGTAAAATAATAAATCCCCTTTTAAATCTTGTTTAATAACCCTACCCAAAAACCATCTATGGGAGATGTAATCGTAAGGTAAATTAATATGTTCAAGTGCTTTTTCGGAATACTTACTAGTAATGGAAGCTATTAGTTCTTCTTTATTTATCCTCCCCTTATAATGAATAAATCCCATTTTCCACAGTGCCATTATTATTTTTAAATATACCTTGTGATCTACTAAAGTTCTTTTATCCCTAATTGAACACAATATATTAATTAGTTCATATTTAAATTTTATTATTTTATCTTCATTTTCTACCTCCATTACTTGATCACATAGATAATGACCATTTCTACAAAACGGAGTTCGGATAAGTTCTGAATCATATGCTTTAGATAGTGATTCTGCACATACATTACATTCATTAATTAATTTCGCAAAATGGTGTGGACAAAAGTCTAAAAACTCAATTTGATGTATTTTATGTACGAAACATTCACCATAATTTTTAAAATCATCTTTAATACATATAGGACAATACTTTATCTTATTGGAGAAAATACGATCAAAATTACTATTCATCATCCAAAAATGATTATCTGTTCCATATTTAAAAGAATTGAGGTATTCTAGATGCTTTTCTTTACTAATAAATCTTTCTATTAAGCCATACCATGTGTGTTTATAAATAATATCTTCTAATTTAATTGTATGTCCTACAGGTAATCTCCTAAATAGCTCTTCTAGCCGGTTTGGAAACATCAAATTTTTTATAGATTTTTTTCCAAACAGTTCAATATTACTTTCTTGGAAGGATGTATTTGGTGTACGTATATGGTATCTAAATAAGACACTTCTAAAGTCTTCATCAGGGTAAGGTTCTGGAAACAGCAATAATTTATTCAATTAACTCGACCTCCGGGCTCTATACAATATCTAGTAATTCATCATGATTCCTTACCAAATTGGCAGCTTCTAGAGCTTCTTCTGTAGACAAACCCTTTTTAAAACCTTCTTTTACAATAAACCGTATATCTGTCTCTTCAAGTAATGGTTTAACTTTCCCCTTTTTACTATTTTGCTTTGACCCTCCTAGATTACTGTCATCTGAGGATCCTACTCCAACAGCCCCTAATGCTAATTGAGCAAGTTGGTTAAACATTAATTGTTTGTCACCCATTCCACTACTAGCATTAAAAACCTGAGTTGCCAAAGCTTTAGCAGTTTCTGCTTCATTAACTAGATTAGATACAAACGTTGTCATTTCCTCTAAAAGTACTTCTTTATTATTTTTTTGAAGGGCTCTGGAATGGTCCTTAGCTAATTTCCCTTCTATTCTCATGTTATGCCTCACTTCATGAATGTACTCGTTAAATGAAACCCATTCAGGCTCAACATCTTCTAATTCTTCTATTGTTTTTGCATCAAACCCTAATCTTCTAATCTTCTCGTATACAGGTTGTAGAAGTTTAAGACTACGAGAGGCGACCTCGTTAATTAGAGATACAGTTATTGTTTCATCACCGCCATTTAATATAGCTTTAGATTGAATATGCATGAACAACTTTACTGCAATATCAGGAATGCCCATTGTATGGTAATACATCGCTTTTTTCAATTCATCAGTTAATGGTGTATTCTTTTTGGTATATTGTAAGTCCCAAAGACTTTCAATTATTTGATTCCATTCCCAGCTATCTTCTAGCATAAAACCTACGATATTCTCCGAATATTCGTCCGGTACACCTCTACGAGTATTTGCTAATGAGTTCTTAAACAAGTACATAGCTTTAAAAGTACCTATGATAATTACAGGTATTCCAATTGTATTGACTAATTCGGTGATAAAATTAATCATACTTTGGTCTCCACCAGAATGTGCTTTATGAACGTTCTGTATTTCGTCTATGATTAATACACCTAGATTTATTTGAGCTGCTACTTTAACCATCCGCTTCGCTAATCGATCGATTGTCCCAGCTTTTTCTCCGTATTTCTCATAATAATTACTGCCTAAAACCTTATCTACTTCATCATAAAAGTTTCTGCATAAGGCACCAACTGATTTTCCACTTGGACATTCAATTTTGAGCCATACTACTTGTGTTAAAAGTAACTTTTTCTCTTTATATTGTGTATGATGAACTACTTGGGGAAATAAGTTCTTCAATAACCTTTCATAAATTTTACTTTTTCCCATTCCACTAATACCAATTTCAGCTAGACTTTGTGCCGTTTGAACATTACCTGCTATGTTAGCTCCATTTTCGTCCAATCCGGAATCAAAGATTTGATCCCACCCTATAGAGAATTGTCTATTATACATTGTTAGTATAGGATTTCTAGATTGGTAACCTATTTTTATCATATTATGTAAGCCTCTATATTTCTCATAGTGACTAGGTATAGGAAGCCAGAAAGATGGCTTTATTTGTCGTACCAACTCTAAACGCTCCTCTATACCTAACTTCAAAAAACCTGACTCAAACTTTGGGTCCGATATCATTTTATCTAAAAATTTATCAATACCAATTTTGTTTGGTATAGCTTCAATAAAAGGGTTACCTTTATATTCAGGTACAAATTGCTCACTATAGGTTGCTTTACAATGAATGCCTTGTATTTGTTTAATTCCCTCATTCCAGAAATTCATCCCTTCTCCTTCTTTCTGTAATCTTTGTAGTAAATTGCGCCTGAATATCACTTATACCGCTTTGAGTAGTTTCTGATTTATTAAAGACATTTGGAAACTCAATAACCTCCCCAGTTTCCTTATTATCCATTTGTTCGTTCGAGGTTTCTATTGCAGTCCAGGCATTTTTACTACCTTGAGACCAAGCTTCACTTTTTTTCTTTTCCCTCTTATTTTTGCTTCGCTCATAAAAACTCATATCTTTTGTTGCAGCTTCAGTTTCCATTTTTGCCTTTTTAACTAAATCCTCAGCAAAAGCATGAAGTTCCGCTCTATATTGTTTTTCCTCTTTTCCTTTTAAATTTAATTGTTCTTTTTTATATCTCATGATTGCTTTTACTTCTTCGATATGTAGCCCCTCGTAGTCTTTGAATTTATTTGTTAAAAAACATTGGATTAATTTCCCACCCTTACTACGAATAAAGATACTACTGACATTTCTAGGATCATAGCTTATAGTAATTTTCTTTTCCCCATCAATATTATTGGATACAAACCAACCTTCTTTTAATCCTAAGTCACTTGTATAACAACGGTTATCAAACTCTATTCCAAATTTAGTTACTTTTGCATTAGCTTTTGGTAAAAGATTGTAACGAATTAAATCACGTGGTTCAGTGTGTAGAAGAGTTTTACTTTTACCCCAATTCCAAACATCAAGGGGAGTCAACTCAACCTTATCTTCAAACATTTCTCTGGTAACAAAAAATCCCTTAGGTAATGCACTCTTATTATAGGTAATGATTTGTACTATCATAAATTGTGTAAATTCAAAGATTGTTAGTGCTGCATTTCGTGCAGGATCATAATCTCCACGTTCTTTGGGTTTTGAAGGCTTTGCACCAGCTTTTGAGAGAAAATCTCTTATGTCTTGGTTTGTTAATCTAAAGTGTTGTTCTACAAATGGTTTAAGATCTCCACGATATGAAGGTGCATTTAGCACATCTATTTTTAAGGAAATTAAATTTTCCGCCATTTTACTCTTGAGCTCTCCTCTATCACCAAGGAGATTCTTTGGTAAATGGTAGCAAGGCCAATCATCCTCATCAATTTCAACTCCATATTGCCTACAAAACTCTACTTTACTGGTACCCGCATTTTCTAAAGCAACAGCTTCTTCAATCCAAGAAGGATTTGCACCAGTTACATGAAAACCTGTAACCATTCTACTGGTGACATCTTTAACAATATATAAAGTTGGTGTACCAATTATTGTCTGTCTATCTTCTGCAACTAAAATAATATCTGCAGGAGTGGAATCAATTTCAAAAAGAAAGCCCACTCCTAATGCTTTTTCTGATGCGTCACCTATTAATGGCCGTTTATCCATTGCAGCTTTTCTTCGTCCATGTCGATTTGCATATTGCTCAGAGACAGAGTATTCTTTATGATACCAATAAAGGAATTGGCGAATTGTCGGTCCTTTATGCGGCTCCACAATCGGTACGAGTACTCCAAATTGACGATAGTGGCCTGAGTGATACTTTTTCTGACACAATATTTCGTGTGTTTCTTTTAAACTCTTTTTCTCTTCTTTATGTAATTTTCCGATTGCCCATATGAAGTTTTCCTTATCTTTATTAGTAACTAAAAACTCATTTCCATCCTTTGGTTTTGGACCTGTCTTTTGGTTAAATTCCCTGTCTCTCCCAGGTGCACCACAATCAAAGTAATTATTTAAAAGCCCATTAATTGATTTACCGTAAAACCAGTATTTTTTAAGATATTTATATATCTCTTTTTTATGTTTTCCGGACCTTTCCTCCGCATCTTTTACTAACTTTCCTCGCATTTTAGATATGTAAATATCCGGCTCTTCTATTACCATTCCCTTTATAACATTCCACTTTTCATCTCTATTGGCTTTATACCTAAGTAGGTACTCCTCATCTGGTGATATTAGTCTTAGATCGGGATCAATATCAATTACTCTCTCTCTTCCAGTTTCTAACTCCTCTGTTATATCATCGTATGTACGAAAAAAGGGATACTTCATATTTTTGTCATCTGTTATATCCATAACAACAACATCTCTTTTATCTTGAGATATCCATAAAATTCTTTGTAATCCAACAAAATTATGCTCTTGGTCAAATAGTTCCAAAATTACATTTTCAAAAATATTCAAACATTTAAACCTCCACTTCAGCCAGTATGTAAACCAAATGAATTAATTTCCTCCATATTAATTAACTGCAATGGTTTTGATTCCTTGATAAGATGGTACATATCTGTTGACCATTTTTTTTGCACAAGCATATGTTTTAAAATGAACATACTTGTTCCTGACTCTAAGCCGAAACTTTTATCACAACGAAGACACGTTTTACTTATTGATCCACCAGAAGTATTATTTTCTAACTCGTTAAATAAAGGATTTTTAACTAAATTTATCAGCTCCTCATCCACACTAGGTCTTGTTTCTAGGTACTTTGCCTCACACATCCAATTAACGTTTTTAATTAATGTCTTTGGAAGTTTATTGTCTAAGATGATGCACCAATCTACTCCTTGTTCAGCAAAGAATCTCCTTTCTATTTCAAACAATTCAAGCGTCCTTTTCGTTAACTTATTTGTAGGTTTTATAGTTCTCACCACATCTTTATAACCACTTTTAGTCTTAAGAGTAATCATAAAATCTGTGGTCATAACCACGGGAACCCCTTCGAAATGAGGATGTTTAATTCCGAGTTGTTCTGCAATTTCTTGTGTCCTCTCCATTGGGAATAGGGGATATTGCTCCCGAATATCTATTACTCCATCTAACCATTCAAGATAATATAAATACCTTCTCTCATGTTCTGATAGAGTATGATGTATTCTCTTTGTCTTCCAACCTAAATGACGAGTCAAGTAGCCTTCCGAGGCAACTTTATTATCGTGCGCTTGAATAAAAGGGATATAATCAGGTCCCGTCCCCTGTCCCCTTCCAGCAATTATTCGATTTTCTTGTGTTTTATTAAATCTAGATTCTTTCGACATTGATATTTACCTTTCCCACTAATCCAAAATTGGTCAATTCCCTTCTCATTTCTTGGAGCATAGAAGTTGATGTATAATAATGTTGGATTTAAGTATTTATACAATACATCCAAGCTATTATATCCGTCTACTCTATATTATATCCGTCAACAGATAATTTTAACATAGATATTAAAAACTTATATTGGAGAAGATTCAAAATGAAAACTATTGGTGAAAGAATAAATCAATTAAGAAGAGCACTTAATATGAATCAAAAACAATTTTCAAATGTAATAAATATTTCCCAGGGTACTTTAAGTGACATCGAGCGAGGTAAATTTAATCCTTCTATTGAGACTGTAATATCGATAAGTAATAAGTTTAATGTTAGTACCGATTGGATATTAAAGGGTGGATGGGTTGGTATTCAAACAATAAACAAGGAACTAGAATATAAAGTAAGTGAAGCTTTTTCTGATCTTTTTCTACCTGCTTTGGGGAAGATCTGTGAGGAATTCGACTTACCACCTGAAGTTGTGTATCCTATTTTTGGAAAAGTCGTTGCAAATGTATACAATAATAATTTTTTAACCAATCATTATGATTTATATCAGACATTTTCACAACTTGGGGAAGATGATAAACAGGAACTAATTGAAATTGCAAAAGTAAAGTATAGAATTCAAATAAAAAACCTACTTGAAAAGAAGAGAACAAACACAGGTGATTAAAAGTATTTTAATTATGTTACCTTTAATATTAACATAGTAAAAAAAGGTTCTAGGCTTTTGCGGGCGTTTAGCAGCCTCCTTTCTGTCGCTTCTAGCCTTTTTTAATAGTCAACCTGCTCCTCCAGGCTCAATTCTCGCTTCCGGTCTCTCGATAATTTCGGCTTGGGTGAGCTCCCGTTTTAAGGGTCTTCCGGAACTGGTTTTTCTAGTAAGGTTAGTCCATTAACCCGTTCTCTTCATACGCTCTCTTCCACCGGTGGGCGGACTGTTCAATTCACTTTAACCCGATTACATCAATATTAAAACCATTCTCGCTAAAAATCTGACGTGGAAGTTTACCTGCCAGATATTCATCTAAAAATTCACTTTTAAAGGTATCCGAATAGGTAATAGTTCGTTCACTTACACATGTACGTTTGGATTATTCTGAAGTGTTTTTATCTCTCTAGTAGTGAATAGTAATTTACTCATGTTGGCCCCTTAATCCCCATATGTTGAATTTCTAGTATAAAAAAATACCTGTAGTTAAAACACTCTTTTTTCAAGTGTCCTAACTACAGGTACCATATTATCCTATAAATTGGTAACATCCTTTTTATTTTTATCCTATACAGTTTATTAAAGTGATTAAAGAGCAGTAACTAACTCTTTCATAGACTCTTTCTTAGTACCCTTTAAATTTTCTAATTGTAATTTTGCTATTGGAGGAATCGAATCGTATTCTATTCCTGCAAAAGTTTTAAGTATCGCATTAAATACAATTTTAGCACCTTCAGGAGGTACAGCCATACCTATTTGTTTTCTTACCGCTTCTTTACTACCCAAAAACACAAAATCATCAGGAAAAGTTTGGAGTCTAGCTCTTTCACGATTAGTTAATGCTCTATTCTCACTCCAGTGGTACATGTGAGTTCCACCGCCACCACTACCTGTAACAGTATAAGCCGGTCTATTAGGATCTAGCCTTTTATAAATCGAACTTAACCTTGCACCTTTTACATTCAATCGAAGCTCTTCTGGTATTCCTAAATACCAAGCATTTTCCCCTGCTGGTATATAACTTAGCATTTCTTGAACTTTTTCAGTATGTTTAGGCATTTCATGGTTTGGGGCATTCTCTGGAATCGGTGGCTCCAAAATAGCTTGACGAGAAGTTTTATAATCTGTTGAAGACAATGTTGTTGGTGCTGGAACTTTAAATTTCACACCCTTTTCATATAGATCATTTCGAATTCCTACAATAATAATCCTATGTCTAGCTTGTGGAACACCGTATTCTTCAAATTTATACAAATGAGGAGTTAAGTTATATCCTGCTTCTTCTAGTTCAGTTAGTATTCTTATAAACGCATTACCTTCATTCGCACTTTGAAGTCCACCAACGTTTTCAGCAACAAAGAATTTAGGTTGATATAATTTTAAAACCTTGACACCATAAGAATACAACGGACCAAAAGTTCCCTCTAATCCTTTCTTTTCACCTACATTCGAGTAGTCGTTGCACGGGAACCCAAATGCAAAACAATCTATATCCCCTAATATAGATTTATCTCCTATTGGTAAATTTTCAACTGGGCCCACGTGAACCGATTCGTCATTTTCATCACCACATATGTTAAATCCAAATGTTTTACAAGCATTGCTATCATAATCATTTGACCATATATGTTCTATTTGCCACTCTTCCCCAGTTTCTGGATGCACAAAACCTGCATTTTTAGCACCTAGAGAAAGCCCGCCTGGTCCATTGAATAGTTCTCCCTTTAAAAATTTCATAAGATGTTACAACTCCTAAAAACGAATATTTGTTCTTGCATATATCTATGCTGTTTATTATACACCTTTTCTATTAAATTTGTAGCTTAAAAGTTTTTACTAGGATACACTACACTCTAGCAACAAATAAAAAAAGATTAGAAAACTCACTCAAGAGTTTCTAATCCCTAATTTTTTAAAGCATTTCTGCTACGTTATCATACCCTTTGTTGGTAAACAAAGATATAAATCTTTCTTTTCTTTCTTCCTTACTTAATTCGTGCTCCAAGCAATAATCTAGAAATCCTAATAATGCTTTTGCTGATAAAATTCCACCAGACACATTGATTTCGGAGTTAATCATTTTGGCCTTCTCGCTTATTTTTTCGAGATGCCTTTCTCCACCAAACATATTCGCAGTTACATAACCAAAATATGCAACTGATTTTCCTTCGTAGCCGTGATAATTTGGGATATACTCCGATGCCATGTGTGATGCTAGATTTGCTGATAAAGTGAATTTTTCACTATAATTTTTAGCATCCATAATACAAATTGTTTCTTCATCTACATGAATTAAAATCTCAATTTCCGTTCTTATGTCATCACCTAATGGCTTAGGACGCATAACTACTTCGAAACCAATCGATCTTAAAATTTCACCTGTTTTATCCTCAAAAACACGATCGTTTTCTTCGTAAAGATATGACTCAACAAAATCTTCATTTAGAGATTCATAAGTGTGTTTGTGTAACTCATTGGCAAATTTTCTAGCTTCATTGGTGGAAAGTTCCTGTTCTAATATCTCTGTAACTTCCTCAATGCTTAATCCCTGAATCAATGGATAAGCAGATAAAAGGCGTTGAACCTTTCGCATGCTTTTCCCCTTATTTGTAGCAGGAGGTAACGCTCCAAATGCACTTGCTTTGTAACTATCTACATCTAATCCTGCGCTTTCAGCGAAACGTTCAAGGGAAATTAAGAACCTTTTATTAAAGGGATACCTATTTTCTAGGTAGTCCAGCATTTTAGAAGTTGCCTCATGCTTATCGGTTGGTAATCTCAAAGCGTCTCCCCTGACGTAATCAACAAGCCCTGTATAATCACAAAGCATCATAAACGTATGAGCAACATCCCCGTGTGCTGACGCAAAATCACGAGCATCACTGTCTGACCTTTCTCTATGATCAAATTGAGTGGCTACCGCCTGCTTCAAATCATGTTTTTCATTATCAGAAGCATTTCTAAAATCAATGATTTTTTTAGTAACAGTAATTAGTTCATCGTCTCGTTTAGCAGTAAGTGCAAAAAATGTGATTTCCTCTTTGGTAATATAATAATTTAGTAATGATTGATTTACTAAACGCACAAGGAACATCGCTGGTCTTATTTGATAACCATCTTCATACTTAGGACGAAACCCGCTATCTAAAAAATAAGCATTAGGAATTTGTAAGGTTAAAATCTGCTTTGATATATTTTCCCTGACTTTTTCGGAATTTAATATTTTCTGACCAACCTTTGTAAGGACTAAGAAACCCTCTTGATTTAAGTATACATACCCGAAGGTACGCAACATAGCTCCCCATGTCCTTCCACCCGACCCGTCATTACTAATATTGTCTCTCTTCAACCCTTCTGACACTAGGACAGATTCGTATTGTTTATGAGCATCTCTATTTCCATACCAAACAATAGAAAAATCATTAGTAGCGATTTTAAGTGCTCGAAGTGCATCTACATGAAACTTTGGATCCCGCTCTGGTCGAGTAATAAACCATACTTTTCTCATGATATACTCCTCCTTAATTTTAAGAGATTAGGACTTTAACCTTTTCCATAATTTCCTTTTCTTTTTCATTTAATTTATTTTTATATTCCATGGATGCCCAATCGCCCAAGACATCAAGAAAAAGCTGTTTATCAGAGATAATGAAATCGTTTATATAATTTTCATCCTCATCAGATAGACGAGAAATCAATGTTGAAATACTCAGTATTTTCATATCAAAAACATTCAGAAGCTTATGTTCTTTTAAATCATGTTTTTCGTTAATAACCGAAAGTACCTTCACAAATGAAGAAATATGTATATCTTCATTATTGTTGTAAGCATCATTAAACCAATTGTTACTATTCCCCGCACGGTTACTTACTTCTCTATGGGTCAACTTAGCCTCAGAGATTAAATCATCAATATTATCCATCAGCCTATAAAGTAGACTTTTTCTCAATAGTTTTATGAGTATACTCTTGTCGATTTGAATGCACCCTCTTTCTGTTTATTATCCCTTAGTCATAGTTTAGTCCTTACCAAAATAAAAAAATCACCTATAAAGGTGATATTTCGTTGCGAATCATTATTTTTAATTTTTCTTAGTATTCCTTACTAGATTTATGCCCATACCGTCATCATATGGTTGCGAATAGTAAATTTTACCGCACTTTTGACATTCCACATCACAAACACGATTATATATAAGTTTTTCCTTTTTAGATAAATGCTCTGATGGTTCTTCGACACCAATAACAAGCAATACTCCTCCACAATTGCAAATCAAATTTATCGCCCCTCATTCAAAATAAACAAACTTTATGTACTACACACTTATATTTACCCTCACTAATTATCATAAGCAATCCCATTTTACTCCAAACCTTTTTATATCAACGATTTGCATAGAAAAAGTGTTGACAATACCTACTTGATTTTCCCTTTAAATTACGGTTGAGTGTTAACACATTTAGATTTAGTTGTGATTGATAGTGAATAAGTGTTTTACTATCTGCTGTAACGAGCATGCTTCTTTTCATATTGATTTAATGTAGGAAATTCATTCTGGTTAATAAAGATATAATATTTTCGCAAAGCATTCTGAATAGAACCATTTGAGTCAATTAGCTCTCTCTTAATTCTCTTTAACGTTTCATACATCTCCTCATCATCTTTTACAATTTCATCCAAATTAACGTGAAATTCAACTTCCACTTTTCTTGCTTTGCTCAATCTTGAACGAACAGCCTTGTCCTTACTTTCAATCTTACTGTCTTCAACTAGGAACTTTCCAAACTCTTCTTCTTTCATTCAAGCCTCTCCCTACTCCATTAGAATTTAAAAGCATTCTACTATCTGGTTATAGTATAAACTATTTTTTTGTAGCTAGATTAAGCAATTGACAGCCTAAACACTGCATTTAACTTTCTCTGATTAAATGTAGCTGCACAAATGGATGCCTAGATACAAAATAATTGGTTCTATGTTATGTTAATACTTGAAGATTCAAAGGAAAGGAAGTATAAACCAATTGGTTGGTCGTAATAATGCTTGTGTGGAATGAGATATAAAAAATGCTGTATAAATAAGAACTTAGACGAAAAAAGTTTATGGAAAGAACGAGCTTTAGTCTAAGGCACTCCGTACTCTTTTAACGAAAAACTTGTAAATACATTCTTAGCTGTATTTGATCACTCAGTTAAAGAGGCTTGGCGTGGTGCATGTCAAAGGTATTGATTGTAAATTACAATTAGGGTTCGTGAAAGCTGAGTCAGTTCCCTTCCCTTTCTGTCACTCTTGGATAACTATTGATGGAGAAGTTTTTGACGTTGGTCTATATCGTTCAAATCCTTATATTCTTAGTCCAAAAGAATATTTAGAAGTATCAGCCCTATTTCAAAGGAGTAAACCTTGAAACGAATCAGCCTTCACCGATTCAAATTGGCGCAACCACAGAACGTATAGATACAATTTATGAACAGCTATCTCGTATGACAGTGGGTGAATATTTTAATGGATGGCCACTCCATAAAGATGGTTTTTTGGGGTGAAATCATATGAATTGCTAAGAAGTTAGATTTAACAATGGATATAGGAGAACTACAAGAAAAATATTCTGAACAACCTTATCAAAAATTGGATCAATGCCCCCTATACTTTGAGTACAATATTTCACAATATCCCTATATATACACGAAAAAAGCGATGCCTTTTTAGTATCGCTTCAAATAGCTTACTATCTAATTCTTGCTTAATAAAATGGTTTCAGCATTACCATTCCATTCCACTGTCACTTTTACCTCTGAATCTTCAATGACTTTGGCATTGGTTGGATTCGCTTCATCTCTACCGATAAGAAAACCGCCCTTCGTCAACTTTATTCCACTTTCTCCAAAGCCACCCGCATTAGTGTCAATATTATAAGTTAATTCACCAACGGAGTTAATATCTTTACCTTTATATTGAAGTTTGAATTCCTGTGTTTCATAGTCATCATTGGTTTGTGTAACCTTTAATTCAGCAGACCAATTATCTGTCTCTCCTGAAAATGTAAAAGTTTTTGAACTACAAGCGGTAAGTATTAACAAAAAGACAACCAATAATGATGGAATCTTTTTAATGATAATTCACCCCATTTCTTATTGAACAATCGATTACCCAAATTGTACCATTTCACGAAGTGAAAATGTTAAAACTTTTTATTCTAACCTGCTTCACTACTATAAGAAGAAAAGGGTTTGTCTGTTTTCAAACATAGCTCTCATTAACTAAGCTGCGTTTATAATTTAATCTGTTCGTATTAACATTAACTTTAATAAATAAAAGTGCGACCATCTATGGTCGCACTTTATGATAAGAGTTGATTAATTTAAATTCCTTTTCAGACTTACCTGATTCAGGACAAAGTGAAAGTAGGTGTGCATTAACTGCATAGGTAAATTCATCTTCTGTTTTAATTTTTTTCTTATTATTAATAATCAATTCATCTCGTTGTATAGAAATTTTTATAAGATGGGTGTATTTTCCTTCGTTTTCACTTGGTCCAAGCTCTCTTATCCAAATACGTAACCCTTCTGGTTTAGGCTCTCCCCAATTTATTGAGTCTGCTTGATATTTATTATGGTAATAATCCACTAAGCTATGATGCATCCATACCTGCATTGTATCATATATAAACATCTTTGTAGCTTGGTCCTTAACTTCATATTCCTCTCCTCCAACTGCTGTAACTTTCGTACCAGAAACATTTCCAGCAGTTAAGAAGAAAACCGTAACTAACAGTCTCACTAATTTATTCATAGCAACCGCTCCCATATTTTTATTTGATTAGGGTTGCCTAAATGATATCTTTTATTGCATTCGTAATAGCAGTTAAATGTTCAACAAAGCTTCCTTCTTCAACTAACTGCACCGTTAGTACAAGAAGAGACTGCTCTTGTTGGGCAGCGGTACACGTTAGTTTGATTCTTTGCCCCTTGAGAATCAAAAAGGATCCACCCTAGTTCGGAATACGCTGACGGTTTGGTATTTCTAAATATCTCGATGTTATTAGAATCTTCATTATAAAAGGGGTAAATAGGATTACTTTCTTTATCGAATTCAATTTCTAATGATTGGAATTGGCCCATGAAAACACTCCTTTTAACGACCAGTAGTTTGGACGAGCGATATATTATATGATGCATTATAAAAAAAAAAGAACCATAAACCTTATTTGATTAATTGGCCCTTTAAGGAATGGAGTGTATTTTTCATGTTGTGTTTACTGTCTTATATGTCTGTAAAGGTGACAAAAATCATTTACAAGGGTTTAGTGCGTTAAGGAACCGACTTTTTTTATGTGACTTCTTCAAGTAAAGCCCCCGTTTATTTAAGTGTATAATTTCACAATCTTATCTTTAGATCCATTCTCATTTTCATTCATTACAGGAATGCTGCCCCTATTTTTTAATAAAGAAAGGATCCCAATTTTAAGGAATACCGACAGCCCTATAGCTGGAATGGTAAATGCAATCGTCCCAACTACTAGTACAACTGTTTCCGCCTGAAGAGTCCTTGCTATTTATCCTCTCTACAAAAACTAGGTATTCTTTTTTTATGTCTCTTTCTAACTTTAAGGTATTTTATTTACTAACTGGAAGCCCTTCATAAAAGAAATAGTATCCTCTAGTGAAATGTACTGGCTTTCTATATCATAAATATAATCACCTTGATTCCCTATTAAATGGACTGATTCGCCTTCAGAATCCTTTGAGGTTTTACCTTCCCACTTTATTCCGCTTTGTTCAAATGGAGTGACTGACGTTTCACCAGTCATTTGAAAGGAGCCAGTATCTCTAACATACGAGTCTTTATGATGGACTCTAACCGATAGCATTTGGTTTGAGTTATTATCTTTGTCTGGATCTAAACTGTAATATAAATATCCAGTTTTAAACTGCCTAAAGGTTTCATAACTTGCTGAAATTAGTGTTAAGTCCTTATGTGTAAACTCATAAAGGAACGGTATTTCTTTTTTCATAAGTTTAAACACTTCATCTATTTCCGTTGAGGATTTTGTTCCTGCTACATGAACTACCTCTTCTTCACGGGGGTCAACTTCAACATTAAATTGATCTTTCAGCGCGTTATAACCTTCTAAATTTGGAACAAACAGTTGACTATCAATTGGAACATTAATTTCTAATCTAGTAGGGTGTAAATAGTCAACCACTTCTCCAGCCGCGTTATAAGTCTCATACTTTAACAAAATTCCTGTATCCTTATCCACCCAAAAACGAAACGATTGGAAATCTTTATGGTTCTTTGTTCCTTTAATCACTAGCGTGTTGTGGCCCAGGAGTTCTTCGTTTTGATTTTCTATCTCCCATCGGTTTAAATCCCGAGTGTAATTAGAAGCAATTTCATAAGGGAAAAGTGTTGCACTTGCCATCCCTATAGGAGGCCTTTCTCTATAGCTAGTTACGGAATTCCCGTCTGATGCGACCGAAAAAGCCTGTTCTAATGTAAGGGTGTCACCTGTCCCTAATTCTTCATTCAATACTTGAGCCTCCATATAATTTTTAAAAGATTCGTTAACAAACCACGTTTTACCGTCATGGTAATACTCACTACGAGCTTCATCTTTATCATTGATTGTTTTTGTATATCCCCCAGGTTTATTCTTTAAAATCATCGCATATTCGACTTTCTCATAACCTGGTTGAAAACTGTAATGAATCTTATATTCGCCCCTAGCTGTCTCAAAATAATCTACTGAATTAATCATTTTCGTTAAGATCTCTTCCTTAGTCATATCTTCGTAATATTCCTCTTGTTTTGGCGGAGTATAGACCGTTTCTTGTTTTCTATCCTTTTCTTCCCTTGGTTTCTCAACAATAGACTTTACAGATGCTGATTCCTCTTCAACATTGAATAACTGTAATTGAGTGCCTACAAAGTAACTAATTCCAGTAAACATCAACGCGACAACGGAAAAACTTAACACAGCGCCAAATTTATATTTAAACAGAGGCAGACGTTGCTGCTTAGTACCATTAATGGAACGAAACACTTGGTCTTTATGCTGATCTTTAAACTCTACATGGTTTAATAATTCTTCATTTATTTCCTTCTTTAAGTTTTCCAATTGCTTATTCATGAAAACTCACTCCCTTAAACGATTCTTCTAACTTCAAACGACCTCGGTGCATTCTAGTTCTAACCGTAGTTGGATTTACCCCTAACAAATCGGAAATTTCTTCTATAGTGAACTCTTGATAGTAATATAAAATCATGACCTCTCTTAATTTCAAGGGCAATTCTATGACCTTATTAGACAACAATTCTTTTTTATCAACTAACCCCTGCTGTACCTTGTTGTATGGTATAAGATACTCTCTTATAAAGTCAGTAATCACTAGGTTTCTGTATGACCAGCTCTTTAAAACATCTTTACATTTGTTTACTGTAATACTTATAAGCCATGTTTTATAAGAAGATTCATTACGAAATGTATCTAATTTTTCATAGCATTTGATAAATACATCTTGAGCAACATCCTCAGCTAGCTGCTCTTGTTTTAAATATGTATAAGCGATTCGAATAACTTCGTTCCCGTATTCCTTCATCAACCAGGCTAATTTTTCTTCCTGACTTAAATGGTTTAATACAGTAGATTCGTTATTCTTAAACTTCTCAATCATGACTCTCCTCACGTTTCCTATTATTTATTAATTAGACGATTTACATATGATCAAATGTTTCGTTTATAAGTAAAAATTAAAAACTTTTTTCTAAAAATGACAGTGAAATTTGGGCATTACATCTAGACCTTATGTTTTAAACAAAAAGAGCCTCTTATTTTTAAGAGAGCCCTTCTTGGTATTGAAAGCTATTAAGAACTAATTTTAATTTGATATTCTAAGAAATTTATTCATAAACAACCTTTAGAGAGTCAACTTTATAACCTGTTATAAGGGTTGTGAAATTTTCATGCGATTTTTGAGCACTCGTTTTTGCTAGATATAATATCCCCTCGTTCCCATTTACTTCTACATAGTTTACTAAGTAGCCTTTCTTAACATAGATATACCAAGTATCATCTATATGTAAGAGTGTGGTCTCATTTGGTTTTGCCTTTGCTTCTTCCCATTGATTCTTTAACTCTTTAGGAATCTCGTCTATATCACCAATAGTCATACTAGGTTCTTCTGTTTCTTTACCTTGCTGATAGTCTGTATATCCTTCTAAATTTGGGGTGAATTTTTTCGTGTCTACAGGAACATTTATTTCCAGTTTCGTAGGAGATAAATAGTCTACAACTGCTCCAGCAGAGTTATAGGTTTCAAATTTCACCAATATCCCTGTATCCTTATCGACCCATAATCGCATTTTTTCTATACTCTTTCTATTCTGGACCTTCGCCATCATAACAATCGTATTATGACCTAGCAACTTTTCATTTTGTTTTTCTATCGTTATATCGTTAATATTAGCAATATAATTCCCTATCATTTCATCAGGGAATAAAGATTCCTTTGCAATTCCAATAGGTGGTATATCTCTATTTGAGAGTATAGTGATGTCACCGTATTGGTCTATGTCTAAGAGCTTTTTGTTATCTTCTGAATCACCTTTCGTACTACCAGGGAATGTCATAGTTGCATAATATTTAGCCTCTTCATTCAAACGCCAATACTTATCATTTTGATAATAATTTAAATCACTTGTATTATTATTAAACTCTCGAGAAAACCCACCGTTTTGTTTTAAACTTAGTTCGTATTGCACGGTTACATCTACTGACTCTCCTCCGCCACCATAGTGTAACTGAAACTCTCCCTTAGCTGTATCAAAATATTGAACAGTGTTAAACATTTTTTCAAAGACCTCTTCTCTTGTTACCTTTGTATAATCCTCCTCCTTGGGAGTTGGTTCGTACAAAGTATCATTTTCTTCAATACTTAGTGTTTCCTTTTGTACCTCTACTGGTTTTTCGATTTCAGAACCAGTGTAATTGTCTATCCCTATATTAACCAACACGAATAATATTGCTGCACAAACCACGACACTTAGTACCTCTGGGATTCCTTTCTTAAGTGAATAAAAGTATCCCTTTCTACGATCACTGGTCCTTTTTGTTCCTTCTAAAACAGAATTTATACTTGCGTTTCTATTAAAAGGAATGTCTTTAAATACTTTACTATCCATTTCTTTTTTCAGGCTTCTGAGTTTATCTTCCATGAAAAGACCCTCCTGACACCATGTTCTTTAATAGTAACTTCCCTCGTTTAAGCCTAGTTTTCACGGTATTAATATTTGTTTCTAGGAGGTTATGAATATCATCAAGGCTCATTTCTTCGTAATAGTATAGGATAATAACTTCACGATATTTCATGGGAAGAGCCAACACCAGTTCATAAAACTCTTGCCTTCCATCCTCTTCAAGAAAAGATTGCTCTGCTGATATAGAAGTATTTACTCCTCTTACCATTTCCCCATCTAGGAAACTAAACGTACGATACCATTTGCTTCTAAACTCATCCTTACATCTGTTCACGGTGATCTTATATAGCCACGTCTTATAACTCGAATCTCCACGAAATCGTTCCAAATTGTTATAGCACTTTATGAAAACTTCTTGTGTAATATCTTCAGCTAATGCCCAGTCCTTTACGTATGTATAGGCTAACTTTTTTACACCTAGCCAGTAGTCATCAACTAGGACCTCTAATGTTTCTTCTTTTGTTAGTTCTCTCTCTTTTTTCAAACCCACAAGTTTGTTCACCCCCATATAAAATCATTGTTTAGACTTAAAAGTTTTAGAATAAGTTTCATAAGATTAGAAATTTAATATGTATTTTTTCACTGTCAAGCCATTAATTATCTCTTAATGTATAATGGACTTCAATAAGTTAAATAAAAAGGGTACTTATTCCTTTGGATAAGTACCCTCTTCCACTATCCTGCTCCTATTGTTCAATAGGTAACTCCAACAAATAAAGACATTAATCCTTCTTGGATTAATGCCCCCGTTTATTCAAGTGTATTGGTTCACAATCTCTTAGCTATTAATACAATTTTCTTTTTCAACTATTACAGGAATGCTGCCCGTTATTTCAACAACTTCTTTAAATCAATTCTTGTATAGGTTTTATTATAGGTAGTACCATTATCATTATAAAATAGGGCTTTTTTTAAATATGGTTCGGAGATAGGTTCGTAACCGTGTTTGCAAATTAACTTTATCATTTTGGGATTTTCTATTGGGTCAACACTCACAAATATCTCAGAATAACTTAAACTCTTTGCAATATTTTCTCTATACTTAATTAAATCTGAACCTATACCATTTCTCCGATAATTCTCTTTTACATATAGGTCACTTAATTTAGGAAGCATAGTACCATTTAATTTAAGAACTCCAAAACCTAATATAATTGAATCTTGTTCAGCAATTGCCAAATATACTTCCTTTTTTGCAAATTGCTTTAAATAATTCGTGAATAAATCTTTATTATTCCTAATATCACATAAACCTGATAAGTCGTTTTCATTCGCTAATCTTATTTTATATTTCATTGTTACTCTCCCGTTAGCTGAATAAAGATTGTACTTTTAAAGAAACTTCTTTAGGTTTTACATCTATAGATGATAGCATTTCTATATCAACCCATACAGGCAAATAGGATCCTCTGTTTCTTTTATTGTCAATGAACTCTTCGCCTTCACCATTACCAAAGGTTCCTTTAATTATTTTTGATAGAAAAAAATATTGAGTTCCGTTATATTCAATTTTTGCGATACACTCATTAACCTGTACCTCAACTCCCAATTCCTCTAACGCTTCTCTTTTTGTTGCCTCTTCTGGAGTTTCACCAACTTCAATTCCACCACCTGGAAAAACATAATAAACAGAGCCATCTCTAAGTCTTCGAATTAATCCGACCTTATTATTTTCTATTAACACAACCGAACCTCTATCTCGCATTAAGCAATCCCCTTTATAATAATTCAAATGGCTAAATTGCTAATTATTTTTTTAACTTAAAAACGATAAAATCAGCACATCTAAAATCTTCTTCAAAAGATGGATATTTTTTAAGCATCTCTTTTGACGGCTTCGGCTCTACAATACTTTCTAAGACAAAACCTGTTTTGATTAGAGTGTTTATATAGCTTGTTAATGTTCTATGGAAGAAAAGCATTTTCTCTTTATCGCCTAAACCTTGTTCATAAGCACCTTCATAAAAATATTTATCTACGTTCCAGTGTAACTTTTCACCACTCTCTGTTTTCTCCCAACCACATTCTGGAGTAACAAAACAAGGATGGAGTATCGAAAAGATAAAACAGCCTCCATCTACTAATAAACGATACATTTCTGAAAATGCTTTTTTATAATTTGCAAGGTCTTGAATAACCATATTGGACACTATTAAATCGAAACTTTTATCTTCAAAAATATTCAAATCCTCACAATTACCTTGTTTATAATCAATTAATATATCTCTTGAAGTTCTCTCTTTAGCAATTTCTAACATTCTTGGAGAATAGTCCACTGCTGTCACAGTAGCTCCTAATTTGGATAAAATCCTGCTTAAATATCCTTCACCACATCCAGCATCTAATACTTTTTTATTATTTACATTCTCCATTAGTGAAAATAAAGTGGGATTTAAGAAGACTTCTTTATGTAAGTCTCCTTGTTCGGTATGGTTTTTGGAATATGTATCTGCAAAGGAATCCCATCTTTTAACAGCCTCTTCAGTACCTACATTTTGTATCACGCATTATTCCTCCAATTTTGTTTGCTATAAGACCAAAGGATCCCGCAGCGACCCTTTCTTCTACTCTTGCAATCCGTTTGTTCAACAAGAAAGAATTATTTTTGAGAAAGATTTTTTAACCACTGTTCATTCCACTGAAAATATAATTCACTATTTTCCCTATGTAAAAATAAATCTTTAGGGTAAGGTAAAGCAAGTTCAGGCATATTACCTGGACTAAAATATTGAAGTTCAGCCGTTTCGTTATCTATTGGGCTAAGTTCACCACTTTTAATAACGCAATCAAACATAAAGACGTTATACTCCACTTGATGACCATTAGGATATTGGTAACGAAAGTCTTTCCCACCAAATACACCTAATAACTTTTGCGGCACAACATATAATCCTGTCTCTTCCCATACTTCACGAACAACTGCTTCGGCAGGTGCTTCTCCAAGTTCAATTGCACCTGCAGGGAGGCTCCACTTCTCGCCGTTTCCTTTATTTTGTAATAAAATTTCTCCCAAATCGTTCCGAACAATCCCAGCTACACTCGGCATTAAAATCAGTTCATTACCGACTTTTTCTCGGAGTTTTTTATAATAATCCGACATTCCCATTTTCTAGCCACCTTAAGTTTTTTATTTCTTTATATATTCTCTCCGATATAAAAAATCACCTGTTTTTCTACAACTATCCGGCTTCTTTTGTTAAATAAAGAATTTAATAATAAAAGGCGGTTAATCCTTTCTGGACCAACACACCCCTTAAGTTTAAAACTCATTAATATAAGAAATTACACTCTTTAACATCTCAATAGAGCTTATAGTGTCTTTTTCAAGCTCTAAACTGTGATTTCCACCATCAACCACTTTTAATATAAGATTTTGATTATCTTTCAATTTTTCAAAGCGTTCCTCAATAAAACAAAAACTATCTTTTTCTCCAAAAATACAAAGTCCTTTATTATCACTGTTAACCATTGCATTAAATACATCATCATTTTGTAGTAATGGTGTCAACCATACTACTTTTACATCTTTCAACATTGTATTATCGAGCAGATAACACAAAACCTTTGTTCCGATCGATTTAGCCACTACATAATAATTACTGTATTTCTTGTCCTTTATTGCGTTTTCGATTGCTAATTGTACATCTCTTGCTAAATCCCTATCATTTAAAGTAGACATCTCTTGCCTACTAAACGAATAGTTAATATGTAATATATCAAAGCCTTTAGTGTAGAATAACCCTGTTGTAAAGTGTAATAATGGAGCTTGCGTTGTGTAACCAGCCCCAGGTAAGACAATAACTAAGTTATTTGTTTCTTCCTTGTTTTCAATTAATCTAAAAGGGATACTTTTAGACTCATTAATTTTATTACTTGTCGTCATTTTCTCACTCCCCAAGGTTTTTACAATTTACTATTCCTCACTATAAGGCAATATTCCTTCTTCAAGAAACCTGCTCCTTTTATTTAAGTACAATTCTTCACAATCTTTATTGTAAATAAGAACCGACATGAAGAATATCCTCTGCCCCTTCTATGCACCTAGTAAAGTAGCAGAGAGTCTATTTAAAGAGTTCCCTTGCTGCATTATGTGCACTCTTATAAAAAGGATTATACCTTTTAAGTTCTTCAGTGAGATATTTTATCTCAATGCACTTGGAGTTTATTTTATTCCCTGATACCTTGTACAGGTTAATTAGTTCATCTTGAACTATTTTTAAAGATTTACTTTTTTTAAATGTAATTTCTTTAATTAGTATTTTTTCTATATTAAAAACATCTGAATATATAACCATTGATTTACAACTTCCTATATACTTTTTATAGTTAGAAAGGGCAAAGATTATCGCCTTTAATTCTCCATATATATTCTTTTTAAAACTCTCCTCAGGTGGGTATATATACTGGTGCTTTACTATTACAGTACCTTCTTTTATATATGAACACGAAATTGCCATTGTGGTATATCCCGGTTTCATGGACATATCACAATAAACATACATAGTTTCCTTACTATAGTATTGATCATATATTAATCCTTTTATATTCTCCGGTACCTTTTCTTTATATTTAATCCAAAAATTAACTGGAGTTACTCTTTTTGGAGAACCCTTCATAGGTATCCCTCCTTTTTAATTTGCCACTATATTATGTATTCAAAAATAAAAAAATAAACCCTACTCAAAAATATAGCTCTTACTTGGTTATTTACTCCTTTATATGAAAAAGACACAATCCTTTATAGGATTGTGTCTTACATAACAATCTTTAATTAACATACTACGCAAAGTCCAAATGATAGTTACCAACAATAATGTTTGAGTTACTAACAATATTGTCTAGTTACCAACATTAATGTTTAGTTACCAACATTAATGTTGTTGAACAGTGGTAGACATTTTTAAATAGTAATTACTCAACCGTTACTGATTTTGCAAGGTTTCTTGGCTTATCTACGTCACACTCACGGTGTAGTGCTGCATAGTAAGCGATCAGCTGGGTTGGAATGACAGAGACTAAAGGTGTTAAAATTTCGTGTACTTCTGGAATAACAAATCGATCTTCTTCCATTTCTAAGCCTTTCATTGAAATGATACATGGGTTTGCTCCACGAGCCACTACCTCTTTCACATTTCCGCGAATGCTTAGGTTCACACTTTCTTGAGTTGCTAGAGCTATGATTGGAGTACCATCTTCGATTAAAGCGATTGTTCCATGCTTTAATTCTCCACCTGCAAAGCCTTCCGCTTGAATATAAGAGATTTCTTTCAGCTTTAGTGAAGCTTCAAGAACTACATAGAAGTCGATTCCACGTCCAATAAAGAATGCATTTCTAGTGGTTGATAAATACTCACGTGCAATGGCTTCAAACTCATCTTTAGAATCACAAAGTACCTCGATGGCATTTGCTACAATTCCTAGCTCATGAATTAAATCGAAGCTTACTTCAAGGCCTCGTTTTTTCGCAATTACTTCTGACAAGATAGACAGAACAGCAATTTGTGCCGTGTATGCTTTTGTAGATGCAACCGCGATCTCTGGACCAGCATGAAGTAGCAGTGTATAGTCCGCTTCACGTGACAATGTTGAACCTGGTACATTTGTTACTGTTAACGTCTTATAACCAAGCTTTTTCACATGAACTAGTACCTGACGGCTGTCTGCAGTCTCACCACTTTGAGAAATAAAGATAAATAGTGGATTTGCTGATAATAAAGGTGTGTTATAAGCAAATTCACTCGCAATATGAACCTCCACTGGGATTTGAGCAATTTTTTCAATTAACTGCTTCCCAACAAGCCCAGCGTGATAAGAAGTTCCTGCAGCAATGATATACACTCGATCAGATTGATCCACTGCATCCACAATGTCTTGGTCAATCACAAGCTGACCTGACTCATTTTGGTACTGTTGAATGATTTTACGAATCACAGCTGGCTGCTCATCAATTTCCTTCAACATGTAGTGTGGGTATGTGCCTTTTTCAATATCACTTGCATCAAGCTCTGCTGTATAAGGTGCACGAGTAATGGTTTCCCCTTCAAGATTTTGAATTGTTACTTCATCTTTCGTAACAATTACTACTTCCTTATCCATTAGTTCTACATATTGGTTAGTAACTTGAAGCATCGCCATTGCATCACTAGCCACTACATTGAACCCGTCTCCAAGACCAACTAGAAGAGGACTCTTGTTTTTCGCAACAAAAATCGTCTCATTGTTTTGGGAGTCAAGCAATGCTAGAGCATATGAACCCTTCAAAAGTTTTAATGTTTTACGGAATGCAGCTTCTACTTCAAGACCTTCACTCACAAATAAATCAATTAATTGAACGATAACTTCCGTATCTGTGTCACTCTCAAAGTGAACATTTTGTAGATACTCTTTCTTTAACAAGTCATAGTTCTCAATAACGCCATTATGAACAAGTGTTAAACGAGATGTAGAGCTTTGATGTGGATGAGCATTCACTTTACTTGGCACACCGTGTGTCGCCCAGCGAGTGTGGCCGATCCCTGTGTTTGCCATTACATCTAAGTCGACAATTTCACGTAAGTCGGCAATACGACCCTTTTCCTTAAACACATGAACGCCTTGATCATTCATTACTGCAATACCAGCAGAATCATAACCTCTATATTCAAGCTTTTCTAGCCCTTTTAATAATATTTCCTTTGAATCATTATTACCGATATATCCAACGATTCCACACATAAGTGTAATTCCTCCTAATTTAAGGAGGCAAGTTGCTAACGAGGGCAGACTTGCCCCCTAGTCTCTGTAAGATTTATTGTTAGCTTTTATTGATTTAAGCATTCTTTTTCCCTTTGTCCACCCGGTTACCCTGATGATTTTTAGAAAAAGCATACGATTGTGCTTAACAATCGGGAGGCATCCGCCGAAAAATCGATAAACCTCCTCCTCGTCAACTAGCTGTTCTTCGTCCATCAGCTAGTTCAGGCGCTTTAAGTTTCCTTATTTATTAACCTCTATCCTCCTTCTGCATTCTTTACAAAATCAGGATAATCATACAATATGGATAGGCCTTCGTCAACAAAAAACTATGTGACATAAGGTATCCCATATATAAAAAATATGCATGAGGAGTTGTAAACGTTCCCCTCATGCATATTAATAGGTGACTTTATAGTCCCATTTCGTCCTGAACAACTGCTGCTATACGGCTTACGTAAGACTCACAAAGCTCCTCTGTTGGTGCTTCTGCCATTACTCGAACAAGTGGCTCTGTACCTGAAGGTCGAACAAGGATACGTCCGTTCCCATTCATTTCTGCCTCTACCTCTGAAATAATAGCACTCACCTTTTCATTGTCTGTAACATGGTATTTATCAGTCACACGGATGTTTACCAGCTTTTGAGGGAATTTTTGCATATCTCCTGCAAGCTCCGAAAGCGGCTTCTTCGTGATTTTCATGATATTTGCTAGCTGCAGGCCTGTAAGCAATCCATCTCCGGTCGTATTGTAGTCAAGGAAAATGATATGCCCTGACTGTTCTCCACCTAAGTTGTAGCCGGTCTTTTTCATTTCTTCAACAACATAACGGTCACCTACTGCTGTTTGAACACTTTCAACTCCGTGACCTTCCAAGCCCTTATAAAATCCGAGATTACTCATCACAGTCGAAACAACTGTATTGTGCTTAAGTCTTCCTTGCTCCTTCATGAACTTAGCACAAATATACATAATCTGATCTCCGTCAACGATGTCTCCATTTTCATCAATCGCAATTAGTCTATCTCCATCACCATCGAAAGAGAGACCCACATCCGCTCCTTTTTCTTTAACAAAAGCTGCAAGTGCTTCAGGATGTGTAGAACCAACACCGTCATTGATGTTTAGTCCATTTGGAGATGCTCCCATTGTTGAAAGATCTGCATCTAGGTCAGCAAATAAATGTGTAGCAAGTGAAGAAGTAGCACCGTGAGCACAATCTAGAGCAATATGTATTCCCGTAAAATCTTCATCAACCGTTTGTTTTAAGTATTGTAGATATTTTTGTCCACCTTCAAAATAATCATTAACTTGTCCTAAGTCTGAACCTACTGGTCTAGGCAATTCATCTTTTTCTAGATCCATTAAACCTTCAATCTCAAGTTCTTGCTCATCCGAAAGCTTAAAGCCATCCGGTCCAAAAAACTTAATTCCGTTATCAGCTACCGGGTTATGAGAAGCTGAAATCATAACTCCAGCTTGTGCTCCAAGTGCTTTCGTTAAATATGCCACTCCAGGTGTCGAAATCACTCCTAAGCGCATTACCTCTGCACCGATAGATAAAAGGCCTGCAACAAGTGCTCCTTCAAGCATATGTCCTGAAATACGAGTGTCACGTCCAATGATCACCTTTGGACGTTCTTTATCTTTTGTTAAAACATACCCACCAAAACGTCCTAGTTTAAATGCTAATTCTGGAGTTAACTCACTGTTTGCTACTCCTCGCACCCCATCAGTACCGAAATATTTACCCATTAAAAGATCTCTCCTTAATAATTGTTGTGCATCTATGCTTCTCGTTTTGTAATCGATATTTTTGCTGTCTGTTGGTTTATCGTCCAATTAATATTCGTTGGACCAGTGACGTTCAAGTCGACACTATGTTCTCCTTCACCTAGGCCGGCTAAATCAAGGATGACGCTAAAGTCACTTTCTTTTAAGGAACCTATTATACTACTCTCACCCGTTGCAGTAATTGAAACCGATCCTTCAAGAGGTTCTTTGTATGACATATTTAAGTCAGCTGCCAACCCATTTGCTTTGATGGGAATATTTGAAAAGGTAATATCCTCTTCCCGACTAACCTTAATGGTGACATCAACAGTCTCTGGATCCACTTTAACAATGCCTTCAGATATAATGACTGGCAGAGTTAGAGTCGTATCATCATTTATTGAACTAACATCTACCTCCACACGAACAGATTCTGTCTTGTCTAATATATCCGCTTTAGCAAGTATGGTTGCTTGCGATTGAGCTAAATTAATCGAGTCAATCGTTACCCCACTGGGGGGAGTGCCCTTTTCAACAATTTTTATTGGAACTTCTTTACTAGAAGCCTTTACAGGTATGGTCACTTCTACTGTATCTGAATCTAGAGTGACATCAAGCTTATTAAGGTCTTGATCCAAGACTAAAATTTTTGCTTCCTTCGTTACAGTATCTTCAATTTTGCCTTCTAAATCTATCGTTGCTTTTACATATGTGATTTTTTCAATTACATCTTTTGCGCCGGTAATTTTAACTTTGTTAGGCTTAACAACTGCCTGCTCAGCGGTATACCCATCTGCAACAAGACTTGTATTATATTCGGGCTCCACCTTAAATTCCTGTGTTACCTTCTCCTGTATAGATACATTAGCATAATCCGGTTCAATTTCCACCGTTAGTCTGTCAGACACATCTCTTATTTCAATCGGTACTCGTTGCGTACCTATCTCTGCCTCTGATAAATCTACATACACTTCAAATGATCGAGAGGTCTTTGCTTGCTGCAAGAGATTTTTAGGCCCACTTAACTTGATTGTTACAGTACTTGGAACCCCACTTACGACAAGGTTTTCCGTATCATAATAACTCTTCACAGGAACGTCTGTGATTGTTTCCGTTTCTTGATCCTGTGGCACATTAATAGCCAAATCTTCTCCGTCGTACACGTATATGAAGAGCAAAAAAGCTAATAGCAAAGCAACAACCCTAATAAACCATCGATTATCAATTAGTTTATCAATTAAATTATCCATTCTTTTTTCCCCTCCAATTCCATCGAGGTGTGGAGGCTTGCTTCGGCTTCATTGGAGTAATAAATTCATTAGCTAACATTTGCTTAAATTGCTCAAGCTTCAAGTCACGGTGAAGTTCTCCATTTTTGGTAAGTGAGATTGCCCCTGTTTCTTCAGAGACAATAACCGTTACACTATCAGTCACTTCACTAATTCCTAGAGCTGCTCTGTGCCTTGTTCCTAATTCTTTAGAAATAAAAGGGCTCTCAGATAATGGAAGATAACAGGCAGCAGCGGCAACCATATTCTTTTGAATGATAACAGCCCCATCATGAAGCGGAGTATTCGGTATAAATATATTAATTAATAACTCTGAGGAGATTTTTGCTTGTAAGCCAATCCCAGTCTCTATGTAATCTCCCATACCAGTTTCTCTTTCAATTGACATTAACGCACCGATTCGACGCTTTGCCATATAATCGGTTGCCTTCGTAATCGCTTCTACCATTTTTTCCTGTTCTTCCTCTTCCTGTACTCCTGTTCGAGAGAAGAAACGTCCTCGGCCTAGCTGTTCAAGTGCTCTTCTAAGCTCGGGTTGAAAGATAATAATAATTCCAAGAACTCCCCAAAGCAATACTTGTTCCATCATCCAATTCAGTGTTTTTAGGCTAAACCAATCACTAATCACTGTAACCATTAATATAACAAATATCCCTTTAAGCAGTTGGACCGCCTTAGTACCTTTAATAACCATGATCAGCTTATAGATCACGTACCAAACTAGGAGAATGTCAATGGTAATGGATAAGTATTTCAAAACATCGAAATCCGCAATCGACATTGTACTTCCTCCAAATATATATTTCAAAGCATTAAGCTAAAAGTTTTGTTTAACTTTCTCATTATAACATAAAAATGAAATGACAAAAAATTAGTCACTCTTATACGAGCGACTAATTATTCAATCCTTATCTCGAAAAACGCTAACTAGTTCTTTGCTTGTCTTTTTTACATGATACCAAATCCACTCAAACACTTCATTTACTACCTTAATATCACCCGTAACATCTCCCGCAGAGGCTAAATAGTTTTCTCCGTTAATGACCGTTACGTCACCTTCAACTATTCCCTCAATTTGAAGGTCACCATTCCTAACTGTAATATCCCCTTTAATTACTTCGCCCTCAGGAACAATAACGGTATTATTATGAACTACTAAATTGGGTTGCTTTGTTACTGAAAACTCATGATCTTTGTTCCAAGTTGATAATAAACTGCCTGTCATTAATATGATAAAAAGAGAGGCAGCGGTCAACAAAGGATGGTGTCGGAACCATCGGTTTACACTTACCCTTCTTTTTTCTTTAGGAAGTCGAGCCATTACATTTTCAGTAAAATTACTTGGAGCCTGTATATGAGAAGTGCTCTGCACTAAGGCAATTGCCTTCTCTAATTCATGAAAATAACTTTGACATTTTGGGCAGGTCTGTAAATGCTTTTTTAGTAAATGTTCATCATGCTCTTCAATTTCTTCATCTAGATATTCATGCATATACAAGACAATGTTATCTGGACACTTCACTGATTTTCACCTCTCATTAAACATTTCTTAATTGGTGTCGTAATGCTTCCCTACCCCTGTGTATCCTTGTTTTTACTGTGCCTAGTGGGATATCAAGAATCTCACTAATCTCATTTAATGAAAGTTCTTCAATATATTTTAAGACAATCACAGATCGATATTTTTCTGGCAGCTTAGTAATTTCTCGTTGAATGGTCTCTTGTAATTCGAGACTCTCTATTTCATCCTCAGGAAGAATCGTATCTGAGGCAATTTGAGAATACATGGTCAGTCCATCTGTGCCAGATACTTCTGCATCAAGGTAATAGTCCGGCTTTTTCTTTCGAATCCGGTCAATACATAGATTTGTTGCAATTCTATATAACCATGTTGAAAACTTTAAATCAATATTAAAGCTTGATATGTTAACATATGCTCTAATGAATGCCTCTTGTGCCATATCCTCTGCTTCATGACGATTTCCGAGAATTCGGTAACAAAGTTGAAAAACTTTATCCTTATATATCTCAACGATTTCCCCGTATGCACTTTGGTCCCCTTTTAACACTTGCTTGATTCTTTTTTTAATCAGTGCTTCCATTCCTATACCTCCGCTCTAATGCGGCTACTCGATAATACGTATCGATACCGGAAAAGGTTTCATTTCTTACAAAAAATTTTTCTCCACTACATATTTTAACAAATATTTACTGTAAATTGTTTAAAAATTTAGGCTCTGGGTATAAATGTAGCAATTAGGGAGATTATTATATCATTACGTATAGGAGTGAATCATATGGATAAGCAATCTCTGCTAAAAGACATTGAAGCTCATCGAAGTAAAATGTTGAGTCAAGCATCTCACTCTTCATTAAGCAATGAAAAGGTAATCAAACTTAGTAAAAAATTGGACAATCTATTAAATAAATACGATCGCTTAATGAAAAATAGCAGCAACTCTTTATGAGAGTTACTGCTATTATTTTATAATAACTTTTCGCCAAATAAAGAACCCATTAATGCAACAGCAACTGAAGCTGTTTTATTTTTATCATCTAAAATTGGATTAACTTCCACAAATTCAGCAGATGTAATAAGTTTAGATTCTGCTAGCATCTCCATGGCAAGGTGGCTTTCTCGGTAGCTAATACCTCCAGTAACAGGCGTTCCTACTCCTGGAGCATCATGCGGATCTAGCCCATCTAAGTCTAAAGAGAGATGTACCCCATCTGTTCTCTCTTTTAAATACTCTATCGTCTCTTCCATTACCTTTGTCATACCTAAACGATCGATTTCATGCATCGTATATACTTTTATACCAATCTCTTTTATTAACTCTTTTTCTCCATCATCAAGTGCTCTGGCACCTATTATAACAATATTTTCAGGCTTAATTTTAGGTTCATATCCTCCGACACTTGTTAATATCTCATGTCCTATCCCAAGACTTACAGCTAGTGGCATTCCATGGATATTTCCAGAAGGTGATGTTTCCGCTGTATTAAGGTCCCCATGTGCGTCATACCAGATAACACCCAAACTTTTGTAATGCTTTGAAACTCCAGCTAGTGTACCAATCGCAATACTGTGGTCTCCTCCAAGGACAAGCGGAAATGCTCCTGCAGAGATCGCTTGATCAACTTCCTTTGATAGTGCCTCATTTTTTTCTGCCACAAGATGTAAGTTTCTTAAATTAGATTGCTCGTCTATCACAACCTCTGGTCTTCCAATCGGGATATCCCCTAAATCATGAACTTCATCAAAAAGGTTTCGTAATCTTTCAACAACCCCAGCATACCTAATGGCACTTGGCCCCATATCTACCCCACGTCTCATTTGACCAAGATCCATTGGCATCCCAATAATAGATAGTTTTTTCATCCTCTAACCCCCTGTCTGTTCTACCTCCTATTGTATACATTTCTATGTCTATGACTCAACTCGACAAAATCACGCATAAATATGCAGTCTATATCCAATATTCTGAAAAAAAGGCACGCAAAAAAACCTTAGGAAAACTCCTAAGGTTTCAATGAGCCATGAAGGACTCGAACCTTCGACCCTCTGATTAAAAGTCAGATGCTCTACCGACTGAGCTAATGGCTCAAAATATTAGTGTCTAGCTACAGCAACTAGGGGCTCGGGGTTATAAGTCAAAGCCCTTCAGAGGTCAGGACCTCCTACGATCTTCGCCTTATACCTGTCGCCCCTATTCAAGTTGCTTCCGCTTTTCCGACTGGGCTAGCTGGATTCGAACCAACGCATGACGGAGTCAAAGTCCGTTGCCTTACCGCTTGGCTATAGCCCAAAAGTCAAAATAAAAAGGACATCTTTAGCTTGTCCAGTTTTAGACTTACTATGTAAATGAAATGGTGGAGGGGGACGGATTCGAACCGCCGAACCCAAGGGAGCGGATTTACAGTCCGCCGCGTTTAGCCACTTCGCTACCCCTCCATTATTCTAAATGAAGCGTGGTGCCGGTGAGAGGACTTGAACCCCCAACCTACTGATTACAAGTCAGTTGCTCTACCAATTGAGCTACGCCGGCAAATTTAAGCTATTTTTTATTTCGTGAATTTATTAAGGATGACTATTTTCCACTAGCGTGAAAGAAGGATGATTATTTTCACTTCGTGAAAAAATCCTAATGGAGGATGACGGGATCGAACCGCCGACCCCCTGCTTGTAAGGCAGGTGCTCTCCCAGCTGAGCTAATCCTCCGAAATTGAATGTTATTTTCACTTACATGAAAATACTTGGTGACCCCTACGGGATTCGAACCCGTGTTACCGCCGTGAAAGGGCGGTGTCTTAACCGCTTGACCAAGGGGC
>NZ_JBPCCH010000015.1:0-88734 GCF_050971805.1 Robertmurraya mesotrionivorans
AGATCCATATTTAGGTTAAACTGTAAATGAGTCATTTTTATTCCTCTTTTCTATGTTTATCGTGGTTGTTAAACATTGTAGCCAAGAGAGAATAAAATGACTCTATTCTTTTTACACAATTATACGGACCTAATCAACAAATCTTTAAAATCGCAAATAAACACCTAAAAGGAAGGAGCTCGAAGGGAAAAACAGCCGAAAATTCGGTTAAATGGTCCTCTAGAGTACTAAAAAGTACTGTCCTTAATGTAATTCCGGTCAGTTTTATTACGATATTGTCCTTTATTTCATCTTCTTCCCTTATAGCAATAAGGTATAATAAGACTACAAAATTTTTTGTAACCAAGAGATTGAATTTAGTAAGGATAATAATTATAGCAAGGCCGATGAAGAATTCCACCGGATTATTGCCTTGAGTGCTGAAAACCCTGTTGTGGAAGGTATGATTGACTCCTTGATTATTACTCACAGAAAAATTGATAGTGAAATTAAAGTGAGACAAAGGGAATTAACGGTGGAGCATCATAAAGCCATATACCAAGCGCTTGTAAATAGAGATCCGATGGAAGCATTTCAGAAAATGTACCTGCATTTAGAGTATGTTAGAAAGAAAGTACTAAGCTACCACGGTCAAGAGCTGTAACAAGCTTTTGATCGTGGGGCTTTTTTTAATAGGTACAGCCTATTAATCCCTCCTAAAATATCAATTAGTCTTATGCTTTTGACGGGATTATAATTACTTTATAGAACTTGTGAAGTATTGAGCAACATGAGTCAAAATATGTGAATGATTGAGCAAACATTATAGGAGGGCTAAAAAAATGTCAAATTACGAAAAGCTTTTTTCACCAATAACGATTCAAAGAATGACGTTGAAAAACCGTATTGTTATGCCTCCAATGGGAACAAATTTTGCAGGGCCGAACGGAGAAATCACAGATGAACATATATCGTATTACGAGCAACGAGCAAAAGGTGGAACAGGATTAATTATTCTTGAAAATGCGTGTCTGGCGTTTCCACTCGGATCAAACGGAACGACACAGCTAAGAATTGATGAAGACCGATTTATTCCAGGCTTATATCGATTAACAGAAAGATTGCATAAGCATGGAGCATGTGTGGCGGTTCAGATCAACCATGCTGGAGCGTCTGCTGTACCTGATCGGATTGGTGGTCAGCCGGTGTCATCTTCTAATATCCCATCGAAGACAGGTGGCGCGATTCCGAGATCTCTTGAAAAGGATGAGATTTTAGAAATCGTGAATCAGTACGGGAAGGCAGCCAAGAGAGTAGTGGCAGCAGGTTTTGATGCGGTAGAAATTCATGCAGGACACTCGTATCTTCTTTGCCAATTCTTATCTCCTGTGTACAACAAGCGCACAGATGAGTTTGGGGGAAGTTATGAAAACCGTGCAAGAATCGTTCGAATGGTGATTGACCGTATTCGTGAAGAAGTGGGTCCATTTTTCCCAATCAGCTTACGATTTAGTGCGGACGAATTTGTAAAAGGTGGCAACACGTTAGAAGATACGTTAAATATCCTTGAGTACCTAAGTGAAGGAGTAGATATTTTTAATGTGTCTGCTGCGCTGAACGATACGCTTCAATTCCAAATTGACCAGATGAACCTTCCTGATGGCTGGCGTTCTTATATGGCAAAGGCAGTAAGAGACAAATTCGCTAAGCCCACGATTGCAACAGGAAATGTTCGTAATCCACAAATAGCTGAATCGATTTTACAAAATGAAGAAGCCGACCTAATCGGGATGGGACGTGGCTTAATTGCGGAGCCGAACTGGGTCAAGAAGGTTCAAGCGGGTGAGGAAGAATTTTTAAGAAAATGTATTTCTTGTAATATTGGCTGTGCAGGACATCGTATTGCTTTGAATCGTCCGATTCGCTGTACGATCAACCCGGATTTATTCCATGGTGATGACTATAAGGAAAGAGAAATCTCTAGACCGGTGAATGTAGTAGTCATCGGTGGTGGAACAGCGGGACTTGAAGCTGCTTGTACCGCAGCAGAGGTTGGCTGCACAACGATTCTTTTTGAACAGAAGCCTTATTTAGGTGGATTAGCGAGAGAAATTTCAAGACTACCAGAGAAGAAGAGAATCGAAGACTTCCCTAATTATTTGGTAAAACGAAGTGAAAGATTACCAAACTTAATTCCTTTTACAAATACAAAGGCAGATATACAGCTAATCGCAAGCTATAAGCCAGACGTAATCGTGAATGCTACTGGATCAACGCCTCTTCTTCCGCCAATCAAAGGGCTTCACGAGCATATTGATCAGCCGAATGGAAAGGTGTTCTCGATCTTTGGATTACTAAAACAGGTGGATTCTTTTAATGAGTTTATTGGCAAAAAGATAGCGGTTATCGGTGGCGGGGCTGTTGGCTTGGATGTGGTTGAGTTTTTCGCTGAAAGAGGAGCAGAAGTGACAATGGTCGAAAGAATGCCACTCGTTGGGAAAGACTTAGACCATATTACGAGAATCTCCATGATGACGATGTTAAAAGAGAGACATGTAGATGTACGAGTAGAAACTTCCCTAATGGAAGTAGCGGAAGATCATTTCAAGGTTTCGTACGAGGGTGTTGAGTCGACCATTGAATTTGATTACGGGTTTGTCTGCTTAGGAATGAAGTCAGAAAATCCAATTCTCGCCGACCTTCAATCATATTTTCCTCATATTGAGGTTCTTAATATTGGCGATAGCTGGGGAGTTCGGAAAATACTTGACGGTGTAAGAGAAGGAAGGAATATCTTAACCGCCCTTGAAAAAATCGGAGCGTTACCGACAGAGGAGATTGAAGAAAGAATCCCGGTTTTTGCATAAGAGAAATAGCATCATAAATAACACAAAAACGCTTGGGGGGCAGTTCATAACCAAGCGTTTTTTCATTATGGATATTTTCAGCTCTCTTTAGCTTAATAAAGCGTCCATTCTAGAAGTGGTTGATTTGTTAAGCATCATATATTAACGTCACTCAAATCGGGATTAGTATTACGTACTTTTAGGTTTTGAATGGAGCATCGTCTCTTGCCATTTATAATAGACATAAATAATTAGGGAAAAAAAGACAAATAGTAAAAACCGCCTCCATGGAGTAATGGTAACCAACTCATAGATATTTAAAACTTCTTGAAACAAATAATGTAAAGGAAAAACAGCAAACATGAAGTCTATGATGATGTTAGTAATAAGATATTTCCAGAACTTCCCGTATGTAAAATGAAAAACCCATAAAGCTATCACTGGAAAGGCACCAAATACACCAGAAACAAATAAGGGTTTTAACCACGGAATAATCGTTTCATGAATTACCCAATGATTTTGATTATAGGCGACCACATTATAAATAATCATTAAATATGAGGCACAAAATGCTGCAGGCATATAGCGTTTAATATTTTCCTTCTTAATTAAAAATAGTGTGAACCACGGAGCAATTAATATAGTCCATAATAATATTTTATTTAGCAAAGTAATCAACCTCTTTTATTGCATTATTTCATTCCCTCTAAGTATTATCCTTAAAGAAGAATCGGATTATACAAAGGTTCACAATAAGGGTGGACTTTTTTCTGTATATTCGAATCTTTTTTGCAGTTTCCTCGTAATACTATCAGTAAGGAAAGTGGGGTGAGTATATGTCAAAAACAAGACGAATGATGGTAGGTATTACATCAACGGCTCTTGTCCTAGGAATGGCAGGTTGTGGATCGGGTACGGAGGAGTACACGTATACAGAGGATATTCCTGATCCGCCAGAGGATTCAAGCTGTTCAGATTGGGAATGGGATGCTGAAGATGGTGTATGGGAATGTGATGATTACGATTCGAATTATTATGGGCACTATTTTTATGGCGGTCGCTATTACAAAGGAAAAAGTGCTCTTTACGCAAGTAAGGATTATACCTCATACAAAAACAGCTCTTCCTTTAAAGGAAGTACGTCAAGTGGAACCGTGAAAAATAGTACGGGATTTGGAAAGGGATCGACGAGCTCAGGAGGGTAATGCTAAGTCCGATTTTAGAAAGGGAGATTATACATGAACTTATATTTAAATTTTGCCTCTTATTTAGGAGTGGCAGTCCTTCTGATGGTTGCAGGGATCATTTTATTTATGTTTAGTACACCGAAGCTTAGGGAGTTCAAGCTAATCGCTGAAAAGAACGTATCAGCTGCCCTTTTGCTTGGAGGAAAAGTGATTGGTTTAGCGATTGTACTTGGTGCGGCCGCTGAATATTCGGTTTCTCTAGTGGATATGGTGATTTGGGGTGCCATTGGAATCATTGCTCAAATTATTGTGTTTATTTTAGCTGAGGTGATTACGATTCGATTTAGCATTGCAAAGGCGATTGAAGAAGATAATCGTGCAGTCGGAGTGATGTTATTATCCTTATCACTAGCTATAGGAATTATGGTTGCGAAATGTCTATCGTACTAAAAGGGGACAATTATGAAACGATTAACGTACTATCTTGATAAGGGAAATGACGAGTATACCCCGCTATATGAATATACGACTGCAACAGTTGGTGTGGATGAGCTATATGCTAGGCAGCTTTGCACGTACTTTATTATGCGTGGAAGACAGTATGAGCTATTTTCTACGGAAATGGATGGAGACGAAGAACAGTTAATCATCAGAGATAAGGGGAGAAATCCGCATGTCTTAGATGAGAAAGGCTACCATGGAAAAGGTCTACATATAGAGATTCGTAGATTTCGAGAGGCAGAGAACTACAAGCTCCTTACCTCGCTCCCGTGTGATAGCCATTTTGATGTGATTCGTTATTTGTTAAAGGACATTGTAGATGTACCTGGGCTAGGATATAAGCAAGTAACCTCTACGGAGATTGATGAAGATCGAGGGGTCTATGTGTTGTATGTGAAAGAGGTTGGAGAGGATTCGGAGTGATGAGGAGTTATCAGGAAAAAAGAGGCCATTTTTACAAGGGCATCAAGGATTTTTGGGCAGATTTATATGGGGAAGAGTATGCTCTTTATGACATGCATATGTTTGGAACATCAGAAGTCGATCACATTCGTCTTGTAAGTAACCGAGTGGGTCATATTTTCTTCAAGGTGTGCCGATTGTTACGTGAAGTGCCTAATGAAACCCTTCTTGAAATGGGCTTTCCCAATGAAACACTTTCCTTTCTCCGAATAAAAACGCATCAAGCTGAGAGTGTGATTTCTCGGCTTGATCTCATCCCAACAGATGATGGATACAAGTGTATTGAAATAAATGCAGATACACCGACTTTTATTAAGGAGCTATTTGCGGTCAATGGGGAGGTTTGCAGAGAGTTTTCTGTGGAAAATCCAAATGACAAGATGGAAGAACGTCTCCGTCAAGCCGTTAGAAGTAGCATTATGGAGGGGCTCGAGGGAAGAGGGCTGATTACACCGAATATCGTTTTTACTGCACATGACGACAATATTGAAGATCGTGAAACCGTAATATATCTTCAACAATTGTCAGGACTTCCTTCTAAATTCACGCCGCTTCATCAACTTCAAATACAAAAGGGAATCGGTCTCTTTGATGAAGAGGGAAGAAGAATTGATGTACTTTATCGCCAGACCTTCCCGATTGAGAACTTAATCTCTGATCTAGATGAGGAGAATAATCCGATTGGATTGTGGCTATTAGAGCTTATTGAACAGGGCAAACTCGTGTTCATCAATCCTCCCTCTGCCTTTTTACTTCAAAATAAAACGGTACAGGCCGTTATTTGGGGTCTGCATGAGGAAGAGCATCCCTTTTTTACGATAGAAGAACATGAATGGATTGAAGCGTATTTCCTTCCCACATATTTAGAAGAGGTGCCCTTTTTACAAACTCATCAATCGTATGTAAAAAAGCCTTCATTTGGAAGAGAAGGGGATACGGTTGAGATCTTTAAGAGCAGCGGGCAATTAGCACATGCAAATACCGAACGCAATTATACGAATTATGTTGCTGTTTATCAGAAGTACGTGGAGTCCCAAACCGTTAGCTTCCACAGTGAAAAAGGCATACAAAAAGGAAAGTTGTTAATTGGCAGTTTTCTACTGAATGGGAAGTCCGCTGCACTAGGTTGCCGTGTAGGAGGGGAAATTACGAATAATCTTTCGTATTATCTGCCAGTTGGGGTGAAAGGAGGAAACTAGACGTTGTGGATTTTACACCAAATATATTCGAAAATGTCTAAGTTAAGCTTAACGCATGCTGGAATACTGGCAATTCTCCTTATTATTGTAAGTAGCGTTACGATGAGAATACTAGAGCCGGAGACCTTCCCTCGATTTATTGACGCTCTTTGGTGGACAATGACCACGCTTGTCACGGTTGGCTATGGTGACTTCTTTCCGGTAACAGATGCAGGACGAATCTTTACCATGCTCTTAATCTATACCTTTGGAATTGGAGCCATGGGGATTATTATTGGGAAGATTTTCGAAAGCCTTAGCAAATACCGGAAACTGAAGGAGGAAGGGAAATTGACTTATACAGGGAAAGGTCATTACATATTAATTAGTCCTTCCAAGGAAAAGCTTGAGAAGGTGATGGGTGAGATTTTTACGAGTGAACGAACAGGAGATATCGTTATCGTGGATCATGCTGACAAGCTACCGCTCGAAGATGATCGGCTTCATTTTGTAAGTGGAAATCCAGCAGAAGAAGAGGTATTGATGAAGGCCAATATTTTAGAGGCGAAATCAGTGGCCATTTTTTCAGATGACCGAAATGACCACGCTGAGTACTCTGATGGAAAAACCCTTTTAACCGCTTCCCGAGTCGAACATATCTCTAAAAAGTTTGATCGAAATATTTATACGATTGTTGAAGTGAAAAAAGATAATCATATCAACTTATTCGAGCATGCCAAGGTCGACGAATTCATTCTATCTAATGATTCGGTTTCTCGATTAATGGCTCAAGCAGCGATCAATCATGGCTCGAGTTTATTGTTCAAACAAATGCTGAGTAATACAGATGGCGACAATATTTATGAAATACAAGCCAAGCCTGAGTGGAAGACCTATAAGGACGCGGCAATGGAGCTGTTCGATAAGGGAGCGACTCTATTATCAGATGGAAGCTCGCTTGATGTGGCGAGGCGTCATAAGGAGAATATCCCTGAGGGTTCAAAGCTGTTTATTATTTGTGATGATGAAACATACCGTAAGATAGTTCGATAAAGAAAGGCTCACTCCCAATGAATGAGGAGTGAGCCTTTTATATTTACATCCAATTCACATATTGGCCTACTTCTATATGAAACTTTGAGATCGTTCCAGGAGGGAGCTCGAGAACAGAATGTGCTTGTTTGATTGGAAGCACGAATTTCCAAGGTTTTAAGTGTTCTACTAAATGAACCACCCTATGATGTTGATCGAGGAAAACGGCGTCGATCGGAAAATGCATAAAGCACATATGAATGGAGTTACAAGGTGCAATCCACAAACCTTCCTCATGCAACGGCTGCTTTCGAAACATCAAGCCTTTTAACCTAGTACCAAATGACTGAGCTTTCCTTATAGAATAAGGAATCGTTTTGTATAGATCACTCTTTTTCACTACATACACCTACATAACCCCCTAAGAACCGACGTTAATTTAGTAGCTAATTTTATTATAGTTTCTCAGATTAGTGAAAGTTGTCGAAAAGTAGTTGATATAAATAAAACGATAGAGTTTTTATTTGTTGAAAAACCTCACATAAAACAAAAATAAACAAATTTACTATTTTTATATTCAAAAACAAACAAACATGTATTATAATGAAATCAGAAAATAACAAATAGTAAGCGGAGGTAATCGGATGGTTAAGAACAATTGGGATGTAGAAGCAGCTAGTCAGGTACAAAAAGGGGTAGAAGAGTTAGTTTATCGTTCAAATCTAATCGGATCAGATCGTGCCGTATGTAACTGGGGTGGCGGCAATACGTCTATGAAGACAGTGGAGAAGGATTTCCGTGGACGCGACGTTGAAGTGATGTGGGTAAAGGGAAGCGGGTCAGACTTAGCTACAATGAAAGCGCATAATTTTACTGGTTTAAATCTTGAGGATATTCGTCCGTTATTTGAGCGTGACGAAATGTCAGATGAAGAGATGGTTGCGTATCTTTCACATTGCATGATTGATAGCAAACATCCAAGAGCATCGATTGAAACATTATTGCACGCATTTTTACCATATAATCACGTAGATCATACGCATCCAGACTCGATCATCAGCCTTTGCTGTGCGGACAATGGGAAAGAATTAGCAGAAGAGATCTTTGGGAATCGTTTTGTTTGGGTACCTTATATCCGCCCAGGTTTCACACTTTCAAAAATGATTGCAGAAGGCGTGAGAAATAATCCAAATGCAGAGCTTGTGTTAATGGAAAAGCACGGTCTTGTTACTTGGGGTGAAACATCTGAAGAAGCTTATGCAAAGACGATTCAAATCATTAACGAAGCAGAGCAATTTATTAATGATCGTTTAAATGAAGAGACGATTTTTGGTGGAAAACAATATGAATCTCTTAGCGAAGAAGAAGCTACTAGCTTACTAGCAAAAGTAATGCCTGTGATTCGCGGGGCAGTTAGCGAAGAAAAGAAGATGCTTTTAACTTATGACCGTGGCGAGGATGTATTACAGTTTGTAAATAGCCGTGATGCGAAGGAGCTTTCTCAAGTTGGGGCTGCATGTCCTGATCACCTTGTTCATACAAAGCGTGTTCCTCTTTATATTGATTGGAATCCACAATCTGGGGATGTGGAAGCACTTATTTCAGCCATTAAAGAAGGGGTAGAAAGCTTTAAGGCTGAATACAAAGAGTATTTTGACCGTAACAAGCATGAAGGCGACAAAATGTTTGAGCCAGCACCACGTGTGATCCTGATTCCTGGGGTAGGTATGGTGAATACAGGGAAAGATGTGGCGAACTCTCGTGTAAGTGGAGCGTTATACCACCGTGCCATTTCTGTTATGAAAGGGGCAACCACACTTGGACAGTTCGTTTCATTAAGCGAGAACGAATCGTACAATGTTGAGTACTGGCCATTAGAATTATACAAACTCTCTCTTGCGCCAGCGGAAGCAGAGTTTTCTAGAAAGGTAGCATTTGTAACAGGTGGAGCAGGTGGAATCGGAAGTGAAACATGCCGTCGCTTTGTTTCTGAAGGTGCACATGTCGTTGTTGCTGACTTAAACCTTGAAGGAGCAGAAAAGGTAGCAGCCGAAATCAATGAGACATTTGGGGCAAACCGCGCACTTGCTGTGAAAATGGATGTAACCAATGAAGAGGCGGTTCAAGCTGCTTTCAATCAAACAGCATTAGCATTTGGTGGCGTGGATATTATCGTGAACAATGCAGGACTTGCTACTTCTAGCCCAATCGATGAAACAACTCTACAAGAGTGGAATTTAAACATGAATGTTCTTGGAACTGGTTATTTCCTTGTTGCTCGTGAAGCATTCAAGCAAATGAAAGATCAAGCAATTGGTGGAAGCATGGTGTTCGTTGGTTCGAAAAATTCGGTGTACGCTGGGAAAAACGCAGCAGCTTATAGCTCAGTAAAAGCGCTTGAAACACACCTTGCTCGTTGTATTGCTGCGGAAGGTGGAGAGTACGGCATTCGTGTGAACTCTGTTCTTCCAGATGCGGTGTTACAAGGATCTGCCATTTGGGGATCTAGATGGCGTGAAGAGCGTGCAGCAGCATACGGCATTGAGCCAGATCAATTAGAAGAACACTACCGCAAGCGTACGACATTACTAGTTAACATTTATCCGAAAGATATTGCAGAATCTATTTGCTTCTTCGCTTCATCTAAATCAGATAAGACAACAGGATGCATGATTACCGTAGATGGTGGAGTACCAGCTGCATTTACAAGATAATTTGAATGATATGAAAAAAGATAGTAGGGATTGAATCTCCTTACTATCTTTTTATTAGAAATTTTAGTAAAAAATTGTCGATTTAAATCAGAATAAAGTCAGGAATACTCCTGATCGAGTTCTTGGAGTCAAGAAGCACTGATGAACGTATTTCTGTCTTTTTGAGAAAAGTGTTTCATATGCAGGTTTATTAATATGTCTAACTCCTGACTACACTTTAGGGTTTGATAACTATTCATACCTGTTTCAGAAGCTACTTCAACCATTTTCTTCTTCTTTTTATCTATTTGATTTAATAGTAATAATTCAAGAGAAATATTGTTCATGGTAAGTAAACTCCTAGTCAATAAATTTAGTAATTCTTTAAAATAATTATACTAGATTTTAATCATTTTGAAATAGAATCGACAAACGTTACCAAACAAAGACAAAATTCTATGCTAGATTTTTGTTTTTTATTGTTTGTAAGCGAATACATTGGGTTGTGGAGTATTTTTAGGAGTTGAAGGGGGCATTAGTATGGAGTTTTTATCACCTATTAAAGCAGCAAAAAAAGCAAGAGTTGGATTATATACGATTGGTCTGCAGGCTTATTGGGAACAGTTTGAAGGGTTGAAAGAAAGATTGATTGAATACGGTAGCTTTATTGAAAAAAAGATGAGTGTGTACGCGGAAGTCTTTAATTTTGGGTTGGTAGATTCGGAGGGAGCAGCTAGACGTGCTGGGGAGTGGTTCAACGAGAAAAATGTTGATCTTGTGTTCTGTCATTCAGGTACTTACTCAACAAGTTCTGCCATTCTTCCTGTTCACCAAATTTGTAAGGCACCAGCCGTAATTCTTAATTTACAACCAACCGAACGAATCAATTATGAGTCGACAACTACAGGAGAATGGCTTGCTCATTGTGGTGCCTGCCCGACTCCTGAAATCGCCAATGCGTTCAACCGGAGTGGCATTCCCTTTCGACTGGTGAATGGTTTGCTTGGACTTGATTACACACCAGCGATTTCTTTGACGAATGAGAACACGAGTGAACGAAAAGAAGCGGTGGCTGCTTGGAATCAAATTACCGAATGGGTTCGAGCAGCTGCGGTTCCTCGCACATTACGACATAGTCGTTTCGGTTTTTTAGGAAACACATATAGCGGAATGCTGGATATGTATAGTGATTTTACAATGATTCAAGCACAAACGGGCCTTCATGTAGAAGTGATAGAAATGTGCGATTTGAACCGTATTCTTCAAGATGTAACTGCCAATGAGGTAAAACAGAAAATTAATGAGGTAACTACTTTCTTTGAAATCAGTGGAGATTCACCGTCCGATCCAATTGCGAAAAAACCAAATCAAGAACAGCTTGAATGGTCATGTAAGGTTGCTGTTGCTCAAGAAAAGTTAGTGAAGGAATTCGACCTCGATGCGCTCACGTATTATTATCATGGAGCACCTCATAGTGAATATGAGAAACTTCAGTCAGGTTTCATCGTTGGTCACTCATTGTTAACAGCGAAAGGGATCCCTTGTTCAGGTGAGGGTGACTTAAAGACTGCTATAGCTATGAAAATATGCGATATTCTTGGGACAGGTGGAAGCTTTTCTGAAATTGTCGTAGTGGATTATGTCGATGAAACCATTTTACTCGGACATGATGGGCCGTTCCATTTAGCTATTTCAGAGGGAAAACCGATCCTTCGTGGAATGGGACTGTACCATGGAAAGCAGGGATCGGGAGTTAGTGTGGAAGCAAAGGTCAAAACGGGAGCGATTACCACACTAAATGTCACGCAAACCGGGGACGGAAAGTTAAAGATAATTGTCAGCGAAGGAATGTCTACAAACGGTCCTATCATGCGAATCGGGAATACGCAAACACCAGTAAAATTTAAGGTGCACCCGGACGTTTACCTGGAGAGATGGTTTCAAGAAGCGCCAACTCACCACTGTGCGATGTCCATTGGAGAAAATGCCTCCATATTTAAAAAAGTCGGGGAGTTAATGGCTTGTCATACAGTCGTATTATAAAGGAGGTTATGAAACATGGAATCTAGTAAAAAATTTGCATGGACATGGGAGATTAGAGAGGAGTGTTTGGGAGAATATGTAAAAATGCACTTAGAACCATGGAAGGAGGTTCTCGAGGAACATAGCAAAGCAGGTATAACAAACTATTCCATTTTTCAAAATGGAACACAGTTTTTTTATTGCTTTGAATGTGAAGATGTAGAAGCTGCCTTTGCTTATATAGCAAAGAGTGAGGCGTGTAATCGTTGGAATGCAATTACTTCAAAAATGGTAAAAGGATCTTTCGATTTTAAAGAAGCGGAACCGATACAACCTTTACGAGAGGTATTTTATTTAAAATAGTCCGAAAGAGAGGCTGATTTGGACAGGAAAGTTGATGCGAGTGAGTTCTGAGTCCGAAAGAGAGGTGGATTCGGACAGCAAAGTTGATGCAAGTAATTTTTGAGTCCAAAAGAGGGGTAGATTCGGACAGCAAAGTTGATGCAAGAATTTTTGGAGTCCGAAAAAGGGGCTGATCCGGACAGCAGAGTTGATGCAAGTAATGTTTGAGTCCGAATGAGGGGCTGATTCGGACAGCAAAGTTGATGTAAGTAATGTTTGAGTCCGAAAAAGGGGCTGATCCGGACAGCAAAGTTGATGCAAGTAATGTTTGAGTCCGAAAAAGGGGCTGATCGGGACAGCAGAGTTGATGCAAGTAATTTTTAAGTCCGAAAAAGGGGCTGATCCAGACAGCAAAGTTGATGCAAGTAATTTTTGAGTCCGAATGAGGGGTAGATTCGGCCAGCAAAGTTGATGCAAGTAATTTTTGTGTCCGAATGAGGAACTGAATAGGACATCGAAGTTGATGCAAGTAAATTCTGAGTCCGAAAGAGAGACTGAATCGGTCAGCAAAGGCCTCGATAACCAACTCAGAGTCTAACTGACAGCCTGATTTGACAAGCAAAGAAAAAAGGTGTTCAAAATAGAGAACACCTTTTTCTTAGTAGTGTAAACAAGGATAGGCTATGCTAAAATGAAAGAAATTAGATAGAAAATTATGAATATATAGATCTCTAAGGGGGAAGAGAGAATGGCAAGAAGGACGATGACGCTTGTTGGTTTGTTTATTCTTGTCTTTGTAAGCGGTTGCACCACCAACAACAAAGGTGAATTTGAAGTGGTTTATTCTAAAGGGGATGTAAAAGGAGAGACAGAAAATATTGAGGAACGTCAGTATACGATCGCAGTTGTACCTAAGCTTGTGAATATTCCTTATTTTAATGCAGTGGAAGAAGGGGCATTAGAGGCGGGGGAAGAACTTGGTGTGAAAGTCATTTATGAAGGTCCGACAGTAGCTGATTCTGCCCAGCAAATCAAAGTAATTGAAGAACTTATCAACCAAAAAGTCGATGTGATCGCCGTTTCGGCTAATGATCCAGACAAACTGGTTCCCGTATTAAAAAGAGCTCAAAGAAAGGACATAAAGGTGATCACATGGGACTCTGACACACATTCGGACTCTAGGGAATTTTTTATTAATATGGTGAACCCGGAAACGTTGGGTCGACATCTTATGGACACGCTCGCATGGAATGTGGATGAAAAAGGGGAATTTGCGATTATTACTGGTTCAAAATCAGCTGCCAACTTAAATGTATGGCTAAATTGGATTAAGGTCCAACAAAGAGATTATTACCCAAATATGAAGCTGGTTGAAGTGGTTGCCTCTGATGATGATCCACATAAAGCGTATATGCTAGCAAAGGATCTGCTAGCGAAGTATCCGAATCTAAAGGGGATTATCGGGAATTCTTCCGTTGGCCCACCTGCAGCTGCTCAAGCAGTGAAGGAAGAAGGAAAGATGGGAGAAGTGGCCGTTGTAGGCTTGTCATCACCGAACCCAATGAACGAATACTTAAAGGTTGGTGCCGCACAAGTGGTGACTCTCTGGAGTCCGAAAAAATTAGGGTATTTAACAGTCGCCCTAGCAACGAATCTAGTCGATGGGGTCCACCCCTCTAATCAACAAGATGTACCTCAGGTAGGGAGGATACACGTCATAGAAGATACGGTGATTATGGGTGAACCAATGGATTTTACAAAGGAAAATGTGGATCAATATGACTTTTAAGTGGAGAAGCTTTAAGAACTATCGCTTAATGACCAAACTAATCTTTACGTACATGCTGCTAACGGTTCTTCCCATGAGTCTCATTGGGTATGTTGCCTACTCTCAATATACGAAGTCGATCGAGGAACAGGTGGGTGAGTATATCCCAAAGGTCCTTGATCAAGCAAATGAGAGCATTGATTACTATTTAGCTGACGTAAAACAACTTCCAGATCTTCTGTACAACTCCAATCAAGTCATCGAGGTGCTAAGAAAAGATTCCTATCAAAATAAATCATCCTTGCTGCAAGATCGCTTTATCGTAAATAGTTATTTAACACGCACCTATATTAATGGAGAGGCGGATGTGTTAGGCGCGTTTATTTTATCAAAAAATCGCTTGTTTGAAAGTTCGAAGATTCCTTATTCGGGCTTTGAAGAGGATATGCTTCCGTTCGGACAAGATTTGGAATTAAAAGGGAAACAATCCTTTCTTTTGCCAAGTCAGGTGCCATTATCATTCAAAGGAAATCCCCCTTATATTCTATTAATGAGGCAAATAACAGATACAGAGAATCGGATGAACCTCGGAACGATGTTTATTGCCGTCGACTTAAGCTTTATGAGCAATGTGGTTGAAAATCTAGAGACGGTTAATAATGCTGATTTGTCTCTTTTAAGTGAAGAAGGTCAAATGATCTATCATACCGATTCGGAAAAGATTGGTTTAATGGATGAGGAGTTTCAAAAATATCCTGAGATTAATGGAAGTTTTCGAACAACGGGAGAAGAGGAAAATCGTCTGATCAGCATTAGTCGAGCTGGGCCAGATGGCTGGGTGTTACTACATAGTGTCAAATTGAAAAATTTAACCGAACGAACGGACCTTGTCCGAAATGCGACCATCATTGTTTTTCTTGTCATTATTCTTCTTGGGACACTCATTTCTGTTTTTTTAGCATGGACAGTGTCACGTCCTATTCATCGATTAACTCATCAAATGAAGGAAGTCGAAAAAGGAAATTTCGAGGTGGATGTAACGAGTAATAGTTCCGATGAAATAGGGATGTTAGCGAAAAGCTTTCATTCCATGGTGACAAAAATTAAAGACCTGATACGGTTAAACTATCAAATCAAGCTTCAGCAGAAAGAAGCGGAGCTATATGCGCTACAATCGCAAATCAATCCACACTTTATGTACAACACATTAGAAACGATTGGAATGGCGGTAGAGGAGGGGGAAAATGAAACGGTTGTCGACATGGTATCAATTCTTGGACGAATGCTTCGTTTTTCCATTAGCAATAAAGAGAAAGTTGTTTCCATTGATCAAGAAGTACAGCATATGAAAGATTACTTGACGATACAAAAAATTCGTTTTGAGGACCGAATTGAGTTTTCTATTCAAGATCATATGGATACGAAGAGGTTTGTAACTCCGAAATTCATTCTTCAGCCGATCGTTGAAAATTGTATGAAGCATGGACTGGATCATTCTCATCATTTTAAAGTGGAAATCTTAATAGAAATAAAAGACCAAGAGGTTCATTTTACAGTAAAAGATAATGGTCCTGGAATCAATGAAAACGTAATGGCTGAATTGAATAAATATTTACAAATGGATCCAATGGGTCGAAGAGATTCGAAGTTTGGCCTTATCAATGTTCATGGTCGAATCACGATGATGTTTGGCGAACAATATGGACTTCGTGTAGAGAGTAAGGGAGGTATTGGGACGGAGGTAACGATCCGGATTCCTTTGCTTCCAATTGATTTGCTAAATGAGGGGGAGAGGGCAAATTAGAAAGATACTAACACTTGTTGTGGATGATGAAAATCGAATTCGCAGGGGAATTGAACGATTAGTTCAAAGTAATGAAGATGATTTTCACGTTGTTGGAAGTTTCTCAAGTGCGCTAGAGTTACTGAATGCATACGAAAAAGAGGCGTTTGCCTTTGATTTATTAATTACAGACATTAAAATGCCAGGAATGGATGGACTGGATTTAATTGAGACATTAAGAAAACGGGCTTCCTTTGAAGCGGTTGTGATCAGCGGATTCAATGATTTTAAATACTTACAAACGGCAATCCGTGCCGGAGCCATTGACTATTTGGTAAAACCGATAGTTAGGGAAGATTTCAAAGAGCAGTTAGGGAAGGTAAAAGCAAAAATTAAACAAAAATGGCTTGATGAAGAGAAAAACGAAGAAATCGATACAGAACTCCTCTTTCTAAAGCAAAGCCAACAGCTAAGTGAGCTAACAAAAGAAAGGGAAATAGATTTATCGGAGCTCGAGTGGACGAAGAAGTTTACGTATGGTGCTTACAATCTCTATTATCTAGCCTTGGACCAATCGCATGAAAATGGATCCTTTGAGGAATGGAAGAATGCTGTTGAGAATACGATTCACGGGGTATTCAAAAAGAAGTGTAGGTATTGGTTTTGGAAAGGAGAAGAGTCAACGTTTTGGATTCTTACAGAAGGTGATGAAGGGGAGCAGGATGTCGCAAGAGAACTACAAATTCAGTTGAAACAGTCTGTATCCTCTACGCATACTTTGGCCGTAAGTGATGAATTTCAGGATGTATCCCTCATTTCTTCCATGAAGAACCATTTACAAACGCTCATGCAACTTCGGTTATTATATGGTGGAAATAAAGTCTTTACGTTTTCTCAACTTCAGCAATTAACAGCTGTAAAGGGCAAAGAAATAAAAGGCTTGGATTTAGTCATCAGTAAAATGGTTCATTCCTTGGAAGGAGAAAGGGAAGCGGAGGCCTTTGACTTATTACAGCAGTACTTACTTGAGCTAAAAAGTCTTTCGTCTCCTCAAGATATAGAGAAGTATATACAATCTCTTTCTGTTCAACTGGTCAACGTTCTCTTAAAGGATTCTAGTAATAAAGGAGATGTTAGCCTTATCCAAGAAGCAATCCAATTCACTAGGAAGGCAACAAGCTTTTCAAGTTTACGAGATGAACTGTCTAGATGGCTGACAACAATCTTTCAAATAAGGAAAAATAGTATCCAGCAAAATGAAATTGATCCGGTTCATATCGCGAAGAAGTGGATTAAATTACATTTGGGTGTAAATATCACCATCGAAAAGATCGCTCGTGAGATCCCGATGAATCCTACGTATTTTTGTGAGTATTTTAAAAATCAAACTGGAGAGACCATTCTAGATTATGTAACCAAAACAAGGATAGAAAAGGCGAAAGAGCTCCTCGTAACAACGGACCTTAAAATCTATGATATTGCAGAGCAAGTTGGGTACGCAGATACAAAGTATTTTAGTAAGTTATTTAAAAAGTACTATGGCGAAGTCCCATCTAAATTTAAAGACAAAGTAAAAACAGAGTCGTAAAAAACCTCCTTGACGGGAGGTTTCAGATTGTAGACAATCAACGAAAACGACCTTCATCGGGTCTATGAACGTCAAAATAAGCTTCATTATTAACGAAAACGAACTTCATCAGGTTAATGAACGTCAAAATAAAAGGGATCAAAAGTGGTCTCGATACATTAAACCTCCTTAACGGGAGGTTTTTTCATTTTTACAAAAACTCCCGAAGAATATCCCCCCTACCCGAAGATTCTCTCCTTTTCGCTTAGGAGGGGAACAAGTAAGCTATATGTAAGCGTATACAAGAACACGAAGTTAAGAGGTATTGATCATAGAGAACGAATAGGGGTTAGGAGTGAACGACATGTCTGATTTTGTTCTTGAACTGAGAGGGATTACGAAGACCTTTCCAGGTGTAAAAGCACTTGATAATGTTCAATTTCAGTTAGGACCGGGAGAGATTCATGCATTAATGGGGGAAAATGGAGCGGGAAAATCGACTTTTATCAAGGTCATTACTGGCGTTCATCAGCCAGATGAAGGGCAGATGTTCCTTAATGGAAAAGAGGTCAATTTTAAAAATCCAACAGAAGCGCAAAAGGTTGGAATCGCTGCCATCTATCAGCATGTGACATGCTACCCTGACTTAAGTGTGACGGAGAATATTTTTATGGGGCACGAAAAAATACAAAAAGGAACAAGAAGAATTCGATGGAAGGAAATGCATGAAGAAGCAAACCGATTGTTAAAAGAATTAGGTGCAAGCTTTGATGCCAAAACCATTATGGGAACGCTCAGTGTTGCACAGCAGCAGATGGTTGAGATTGCAAAAGCCTTGTCCACCCATGCGAAAATTATCATTATGGATGAACCAACAGCAGCCTTGAGCCGAAACGAGAGTGAAGATCTTTATCGAATAACGGAGAAGTTAAGAGATAGTGGGTCATCGATCATCTTCATTTCGCACCGGTTCGAGGATATGTACCGATTGGCAAGCAAGGTAACCGTTTTTAGAGATTCCAAATATATCGGCTCTTGGGGTGTTCATGATATTTCCAATGAAGACTTAATTGTCGCAATGGTTGGAAGAGAAATAAAGCAGCTGTTTCCAAAGGTGGAGGCTACTATTGGACCCGAAGCCCTAAGAGTCGAGGGATTAGGGAAAGCAGGCTTTTTTGCAGATGTCTCCTTTGCGCTTCGTAAGGGGGAAATCCTTGGAATAACCGGACTAGTGGGAGCAGGACGAAGCGAGGTATGTCAAGCCATCTTCGGTGTAGAGCCTGCAGACAAAGGGAAGATTTTTGTGAAAGGGGTAGAAACAACCATTCAAACTCCGCTTCAGGCGATGAACAAAGGAATAGGATACTTGCCTGAGGATCGGCAACAGCAAGGCCTCATTCTTTCATGGGGGATTGATAAAAATATTACCTTATCCTCCTTGCCTTTAATATCAAAAAAAGGCTGGATGAATCGGAAGAAAGAAGACGAGTATGCTAATCATTTATCAAAAAAAGTGAATGTGAAAACACCTAGTGTGGCCAACTTGGTTAGCTCTCTTTCAGGGGGGAATCAGCAAAAGGTGGCTGTGGCAAAGCTACTTATGACGGGGTTGGACATTATTATCCTTGATGAGCCTACGAAAGGTGTCGATGTTGGAGCAAAGTCTGCCATCTATGAAATTATCAGCAATCTTGCTGCACAAGGATACGGTGTCATTATGGTTTCGTCGGAGATGCCAGAAGTCATCAGTATGAGTGACCGAATTCTCGTTATGAGAGAGGGAAGAATTACGGCAGAAATTCAAGCAAAGCAAGCGACACAAGAAGCGATTCTTGAAGCAGCGATGGCGAGTAAGGAATCAACAGAAGGTCAATCGCTTGAGGCATCTGGCTTATAAGGGGGGAGAAGTATGATTGCAAATAATGGACAAAAAGGAACGCTCATAGAAAATATAGCAAAGTTCCGTGAGGTCGGATTACTCGGCTTCATTATTATCCTATCGGTCGTCATTCAATGGAGAAATTCAAGCTTTTTAACATTGGAAAACATAAATGACATGATTACGAATACGGCAATCTTAAGCATTCTTGCTGTGGGAATGATGCTCGTTATTATCACAAGAGGAATTGATCTATCTATCGGGGCAACTCTTGCTTTATCTGGAATGATTGCTGCTTTAACTGTTGGAGCTTTTCCTAATTTGAACCCAATCTTGGCCATTTTATTAGGAACTTTTGTTGGGTTGGTCAGTGGGGTCATCTTAGGAGCGATTATTTCAAAGGGAGGCGTTCTTCCCATCATCGCGACGCTGGGGATGATGTATATCTTCCGTGGTCTTACCTTTATGGTGAGCGGTGGACAATGGGTGAGTGCTCATCAAATGCCAGATAGTTTTAAAGGCATAGCAACGGGTTCCTTTTTAGGAATCAATAATCTTATTTTAATAGCTGTACTCATTTATGTAGCATTCTACTATTTTATAAACCATACAAGAACGGGCAGACAAATTTATGCGGTAGGGAGCAATCCTGATTCCGCAAAAATAAGCGGTATTAACCATGATAAGATTATCTGGCTTGTTTACACGATCATGGGTGGTCTGTCTGGTTTAGCTGGAGTGTTGTGGGTATCGAAATTCGCTTCTGCTCAAGGAGATACAGCTTCAGGTTATGAGTTAACGGTGATTGCTGCATGTGTTCTTGGGGGAGTAAATATTGCGGGAGGATCGGGGAAAATCTCAGGAATTATTTTAGGCTCCGTACTAATTGGGATTATGAATAATGCCCTTCCTTTAATCAATGTTTCTCCCTTCTGGCAGACAGGAATACAAGGGTCCATTATCCTCATCGCTGTTGTATTAAATGCCCTTGTAAAACGAGGAGTAGACATGAATGCTCTCATGAGGAGGAGAATCTAACAATGGATCAGGTAAACAAAAAACCATTTTCATGGAAGGGCTTCTTCCTGCAGTGGGAATGGATGCTCATCCTATTGTTTCTAGTTGTTAATGTCATTAATACGAATCTATCACCCTTCTATTTAGATAGTGTTGGTTTACGGGATGCAACCATGACGTTCCTTGATAAGGCATTTATGGTATTTCCGATGGTTATGATTATGATTTTGCGTGATATTGATATTTCTGTTTCATCTACAGTAGCTTTGGCTTCTGTAGTAATGGCTCATTTGTATACCTTAGGTGTTCCAATGGAGTTAGCGGTTGTGATTTGCCTAGCGGTAGGAGCGATTTGTGGTCTGATTAACGGACTGCTGATTGTAAGGTTTAAGGAGCTTTCAGCTGTTATTGTTACTCTTTCAACGATGATTATCTATCGCGGAATTGCTTATATCATTTTAGAAGATCAATCAGCAGGTTCTTTCCCTGAATGGTTTGGATTCTTAGGATGGGGATATATTGGCGGCGTTCCGTTTATCTTGATTGCCTTTGTTGTGATGGCTGTGCTGTTTGGTTTATTGCTTCACAAAACGACATTTGGTAGACGAATATACGCCATTGGAAATAATCCAACAGCCAGTCGTTTCTCTGGTGTGCAAGTGGATAAAATCAAAATAATTGTTTTTACGCTTGCTGGTGTGATGGCAGCTATTACGGCTCTTTTTTTAACATCAAGAATGGGCAGTACAAGACCCAATGTGGCGCTCGGATATGAGTTAGATGTGATTGCGATGGTGGTGTTAGGTGGGATTAGTACTGCTGGTGGAAAAGGAAAAATGATTGGTGCCATTATCGCTGTTTTCCTCATCGGATTTTTACGATATGGACTGGGACTGATCAATATGCCCGCACAAGTGCTAATGATCATCATTGGACTGTTGCTCATTGTAGCAGTAATGGTTCCAAATCTGAAGCCAAAAGCGAAGGCAAAAGGGAAGCAACCGAAGAGTCAAGATCAACAGATCGCTGGATAAATACAATGCAGTCAAAGACTGTTTGTAGATAAATAACACCATATAAAAAAGGGGAGAAAAGAATGAAAAAGCTTTTACTTGTATTTACCTCTATTTTTCTAGTGTTCTCCATGCTTGCGGCTTGTTCGCAAACGTCCTCAAACGAAGGATCTAGCGATTCAGGAAGCAAGGATGGCAAGAAACGTTTCGCGATTGTATTTAAAAACACAGGTAACCCTTATGGGGAAAAACAAATGGATGGGTTTAAGCAAGCCATTGAGGCGCTTGGACATGAAGCGATTTTAAAAGCTCCAGACCAGCCAACTGCTGAAGCGCAAATTCAAATGATTGAAGAGCTAATCTCGCAAAAAGTGGATAGCATTGCGATTGTAGGAAATGATCCAGATGCTCTTCAACCGGCCTTGAAAAAAGCGATGGACCAAGGCATTAAAGTTCTTTCCCTTGACTCGGCTGTTAACGCACAAAGTCGTATGGTTCACGTAAACCAAGCAGACCCTGTTGCGATTGGTCGCGTTCAAATTGAAGCCATTTCTGAAATGATTGGCGGAAAAGGACAAATTGCTGTACTTAGCGCAACCTCTCAAGCAACGAACCAAAATGCTTGGATTGAGCAAATGAAGGAAACATTAAAGGATCCAAAATATAAAGATATTGAACTGGTAAAAGTGGCATATGGTGATGACTTAAGAGACAAGAGTGTGTCTGAAACAGAAGCCTTGTTAAAATCATACCCAGATTTAAAAGGAATCATCGCACCTACAACAGTTGGGATTGCGGCTGCTGGAAAAGTATTAACGGACAAAGGCTTAAAGGATAAGGTTCACTTAACTGGTCTTGGATTACCTAGTGAAATGGCAGAGTATATTGAAAGCGGTGTCTGTGATTGGATGTACCTATGGAATCCAATTGATGTAGGATACTTAGCAGGATACGCAGCGGATGCGCTTGTAAATGGGTCGATTTCTGGAGAAGTAGGAGACAAATTTACAGCTGGAGACCTTGGTGAGAAGGAAGTAGTGGAAGACGGAGACGGCACACAAATCATGCTTGGCGATCCGTTCAAATTTGATGCTAGCAATATTGCTGAGTGGAAAGAAGTATATTAATTTTGGTAAGGGCTTACAGGTCATGTCTGTAAGCCCTTCTTTGTTTTGGAGACGAAAAATTAATTGACTAAGGTCGTGATAGCAAAAAAACATTGGTATCAGCAAATAAATCTCTGGAATCGCAAATAAGTTTTCAGGATAGCAAATATATTTCTAGAATCGCAAATAAAATTTCAGAATCGCAAATAAACACCTAAAAAGGAGCTCGAAGGAAAACAATTTTGTTCAAAAGTGATTGAATTCGGGTTAAATGGCTCTCTAGAGCACCAAAAAATCTGTCCAAATGTAATTTCGAACAGATTTTTTATTGAAAAAAACGATAGCATTCCCAAAATCTATGTATTATAGTTACTTAAAAAAGATTCGACAAACTTCTTCGCTCAAAAGGTGATGATAAAATTGAAAGCGCTTATCAAGAAAGTTAAAAACGAAAAATATCGCTATAGAAATTTCATCTTAATTTTGGCTCTTTCCATTGGTCCTTTAATGGGCCTAGGATTTGTTTCTTTTAATATTACGAAGAATCTATTAATCGAGAATCAGACTTCCACCATTCAAAATCATTTAGAAACGTCGAGTGAGGTAGCAGACTTATTATTTCGTAACATCATTAATATGGAGCGGATCATTACATGGAATAAGGATGTCCAGAAAGAATTGAAGGAAAGTGTTACGCTTGATGTGGCTGGTGGGAGGTTAGTAGACAACGGGTCCCTTCGTCGATTACAGGATCATATTGCTAGCAGTTTTATAGATACTCAGGATATCGAATCGGTTTGTATCTTTAATGTGGAATTTCAAGGTATGTGTTATGGAAAGTCGGAAAGCTACGGGCGGTATGGAAATGGTGGCTTTCACGAATATATACAAGATACAGATTGGTATAAAGAAGTTGTAAAGAAAGATGGGAAGGCGATCTTTTACGGATATAATGTGCTCCAAGGAAATAAATCGGCTAACACGTTTTCCTCTGTCAAATTATTGAAGGATCCAGGGGAGTTTTACGATCCTGCCACTACAGGGATATTAGTGGTGAATATAAACAAATCGATTTTTTCAAGAGTATTTAAAAAGAGTGAGGATAGTGCCTTCCTTATTTTTGATCATGATCAGGGAATCATGCGTGATGTGTATCGATATTCAAGTTCCTTTCAAATAAGTGAGCAATCGGAATCTCCTTTGGAGGACTTGAAAAAGGAAGGATATATTGTCACAGACTACAAGAATCGCATTACGGGTTGGACTTTTTCACACGTGATTAATGAAAAGGAACTATTAAAGCAGTCGAACCAAATTAGAAACGTCACGATTTCCATCGCATCAGTCATCGCCATTGTTGCGTTTGTTTTCTCTTTTTTATTATCGGAAACTCTATCAAATCCTATCATGAGGTTACGAAAAATGGCAGCAGAGTGGACAAGTGGTCTCCTACAAGCATCGGAATCAGATACCCCGACAGATGAAATCGGAGCCATCGGGCAGACTTTTCAAAAAATAACGGGTGAGAATAAAGCGTTGAATGAGGAGTTAATCCGTGCGCAATTAAAGGAAAGAGAGGCAGAGCTTAGAGCCTTGCAAGCGCAAATTAAGCCGCATTTCCTTTATAACACTCTTGATTCTATGTATTGGATGGCGTCGCTAGAAAACAATCATGAAGTAGCAAAGATGGCTGTGGCCCTTTCTGAAACCTTTAAGTTAAGCTTAAATAATGGGAAGGATATGATTCCTGTCTCAAAAGAACTGGAGCATATAAAACACTACCTAACGATTCAAAACCTACGATTTAATCACCGCTTTATGTATGTGGAGGAAGTAGATCCACTTCTACTAGATAAAGAGATTCTTAAATTACTTCTTCAGCCATTAGTCGAAAATTCGATCTATCATGGCCTTGAGCCTAAGGTAGGAAAAGGAACGATTACATTAACCGGTCGCCTCGAGGACGGTTGGGTTCTTTTCACGGTTGAGGATGATGGAGTAGGAATTGAAGATCTCGATGTAACCAGAACGGGTTATGGCATGCAAAATGTGAGAGAGCGTTTATTCCTCTGTTATGGAGAAGAGAGTGAACTTACCGTTACGAGTAAAGTTAACGAAGGGACAAAAGTAGAAATTCGTTTTCGAGAGCATAAAGGGGGTCAAGAGCTTGCGGAAGGCAGTCATTTTTGATGATGAATTTATCGTACTAAAGGGTCTTGAACGAATGATTGATTGGACTGAGTATGACGTTGAGTTAGTGGGAACTGCTGCTGATGGAGAAGAGGCGCTGAAAATCTTTCACGAGCATCGACCAGATATCGTTTTTACAGATATACGAATGCCAGGAAAAGACGGATTACAAGTCATTGAAGAAATCTTAAAGGAAGCACCTGAGACGCAATGTATTGTGTTCAGTGGATTCAATGAGTTTGACTATGTGAAAAAGGCCTTAAGGCTAGGTGTAGTAGATTACTTAGAGAAGCCAATTACGATACCTATCATCAAAGAAGCCTTAGAAAAAACACTCAGCCGAATTTCTCAACAAGAAACGGTCAATTCGTTAAAAGACAACAGGCAGAAAGAAAGGCTAGAAAAGGAGACACTACATTTATTACTAGGAAAAGGTGATGCGGTACAGTGGGGAGAGCTTTTTGGTCAAGGGGGAAAAACGCTTGAAGGGGTAACCGTTCTGGCCCTTTCCTCACCAGTTCAACTGCCTGAACCGATCAATGGTCATCGAATGATACCTCTCCAAAATGGAATAGAGAATCTGTTGGTACTTTGCCATTTGGTAAAGGAGGAAGAAAGCCTTTGGGCAACCTTAAGGAAATGGTCAGAAGAGTCTGGAGTGACAGTGGGCTCGGGAAAAACGTATTTCAATCTACTAGACATCCATAAAAGTTACCATGAAGCCCTTCATGCCCTTAGATACGCGCAGTTTATGAACGAACTAGACTGGTATCGTTCTGAGGATATTGGAGAACATCCAAACTATAGCACCGACTTATCGAAACATGAACAAGCCGTCATGTTCCATATCCGAACAGGTGATAAAGAGGGATTATTGGAACAGTTGAATACTTTAATCAGTCAAATAGAAAGCAGGCGGCTTCATCCGGACGTCATTGAGCGGGATATCCTAAAGTTAGTTTATCTAGGTTTAGAGGTATTAAAAGAGACCGGGTGTGACCCAAACAAGACATGGCCTAACTATATGCCTCATCTTGATATTCGCAAGCGGCAAACAAAGGAAGACATGTTCGCTTGGGTTTTCGATCAACTGGAGAAGATCATGGACGCTTCTATTAATATTCGCTCTACTTATAAGCATGAAGCGGTTGAACGTGCTTGTTCCTTTATACAAGCGAATTTTACTAGAGATCTAACCCTCCAGGATGTTTCAGAGCATGTGGGAATGAACGCAACCTATCTTAGCCTCTTATTTAAAGAAGAGATGGGTGAGTCGTATATCAAATACTTAACACAGTTACGAATGGAAAAAGCAAAGCAGCTCTTGACGGAGGGGAAAAAAGTAGCTGAGGTAAGTGAGTTAGTTGGTTATCATAGCTATAGACATTTCTCCGAGCTTTTTAAAAAGCATGTCGGGATCAAGCCAGGTCAATTTAAGGAAATAAAATAGTCTTGTTCTATGGAACAGGACTTTTTTATGTACGAAAAATTCATACATAAAGGCTGTTTTCGGAAAGATTGTTGTTAAAATCTTAAAGCCGATTTTAACGTAGAAATAGTTATTTTGCGCTTAGAATTTAGTTTGCAGGTCGCTTTTCTTAATTAAATAATGCCATTTTCTGCTGAAACTTAGCACAATCATTAAAGTTATGTTCTAAAAGCCAACAAAGTTTAAGAAAAGAGCCTACATAAACAAAAAATACGGACGTAATCAAAAAAATGAGACAATTAAAAAATGTAATGAAAGCACTTACAATAAAGATAGATCCAAGGACAACAACCTGGGAAAACATAAAAATAGAATCTGATCTTCCTTTAAGGAAGCGAGACAGCTGTCATTGGATTTTAGGTCATCATTATATATAAGGGGGAAGTTAAAAGATGAAGGCTAAAAAGAAAATTTTTGCAGTGCTATCAAGTGCCACGTTATTCGCTGGAATTCTAGCAGGCTGCAGCAGCAACGACAGTGCTTCAGGAGACAAAGAAGAAGATTCAGGACAAGTTACGCTAACCATCCTCGTCGATAACCAAACGAATTTGGATGGGATGAAGGCGGTAACAGATACGATTGAAGAGAAATATGACATCAAAACAGAATATGAATTACGTCCAGGTGGGGGAGAAGGAGATAATCTCGTTAAGACACGTTTAGCGACTGGAGACATGACGGACTTAATGGCGTATAACTCAGGTTCTCTTTTCCAAGCATTGAACCCTGAACAGAACTTTTTAGATATTTCAGAAGAGCCTTTTGTAGAAACCATTATGGATGATGCAAAGGATGCCTTGTCTTCAAATGGGAAGGTTTATGGGATTCCATCGACAAGCTTTATGGCAGGAGGCTGGTTCTACAATAAGGAGATTTATGAAGAGCTAGGCCTATCTGTTCCGAAAACATGGGATGAGCTAATGTCCAATAATGAAAAGATAAAAGAAGCTGGAAAAACAGCGGTGATTGGTTCATACAAAGACTCTTGGACAGCACAAGTTATCGTACTTGCAGATAATTACAATGTGCTTCAACAACACCCAACGTTTGCAGAGGATTTCACAGCAAATAAAGCAAAGATTGCAGAGACTCCAGGTGCTCTTCGAAGTTTTGAAAAGTTAGCTGAAGTGTTTGATGCAGGGTACTTAAATGAAGATTTCCTCGCTACTGGTTATGAAGCTGGATTACAGAAGTTAGCTGAAGGAGAAGGGGCGCACTACCCAATGTTAAGTTTCGCTCTTCCTATGTTATCAGCGAATTATGCTGAGGAATTAGATAATATTGGATTCTTCCCTCAACCAGGTGATAGTGCAGATGAGAACGGATTAACAGTCTGGGTACCAGGTGGTGTTTATATTAACAAAAACACTGAGCATCCAGAAGAAGCAAAGAAATGGATGGAATTCTTCGTATCGCAGGAAGGTATTGATCTCTACAACGAAAAGATTAAGCCACAAGGACCTCCAGCTGTTAAAGGAGTGGAGCTTTCAGATGATGTGTATGGTGCAGTTAAAGATATGATTCCATTCTTCGAGTCTGGTAAAACAGCGCCTGCTCTTGAATTCTTAAGCCCAGTAAAAGGTCCAAACCTTCCACAAATCGCTGTTGAAGTAGGAAGTGGAATTTCAAAAGCAAAAGCTGGAGCAGAATTATATGACAAAGACGTTGAGAAGCAAGCAAAACAACTAGGCCTTGAAGGCTGGTAATCAGCTGGTTTACCTGAAAAAAGGCCCTGTCAATGCGACAGGGCTGATTTTCTAACCAGACTAGAAAAGGGGAATACATTATGACAAAGCTTACCAATCGCTCGTACACGTATTACTTCTTATTGCCCGCAGGAATTATTTACTTCGTATTTTTCCTACTGCCCACGATCATGTCGTTTTTCTTTAGTATGACATGGTGGACCCTCACGGATTGGAAGTTTATCGGTCTCGAAAATTTCATCACATTTTTAACCGAACCATCACTGAATATTGGTTTTAAAAATACCATCATATACGCGGTTGTAACCTGTTCACTGAAGGTAATATTAGGCCTTTTACTTGGTGTATTCTTAAGTCAAAAGCTAAAAACAATCGGCTTTGTAAGGTCAATGGTATTCTTTCCAACCCTTTTAAGTACGATCGCTGTAGGGATGGCGTTTGCGATGATGATGCATCCTACTCAAGGTCTAATTAATACTTCGTTAAAGATTGTAGGAATTACAGGACCAGATTGGTTAGGAGACACGACCATTGCTCTACTATCCGTTGCATTAGTAGATGTATGGAAAGGGGTAGGGATGGCAACGGTTATCTTTATCGCAGGAATTATGTCTATTCCAGAGGACTATTATGAAGCACTAGCGATTGATGGTGGGAACTCATTTCATAAGTTTTGGAATATCATTGTTCCATTAAGCAGACCAGCAATGAACTCTGTTATTATTCTAGCTTTTATCGGTGGGTTACGTTCGTTTGATTTAGTGTGGGCAATGACTAAGGGAGGCCCAGGGTTTAGTACCGACTTAATTGCTTCTATTATATATAAGCAATACCAAGGTGGCTTTTATGGTCTCTCCACAGCAGGAAACGTCATATTATTCATTGTTGTATCTGTTCTTGCCTTCCCGTTATATGCATTCTTGAATAAGAAAGAGGTGGACTTATAATGAGTGAAACGCAGATCGCAGTAAAAGCTGAGGCACCATTTCGGACCAAGCATACAAGAAAGAGAAAATCAGTAAGGAAGTTATTTAGTGAGATCTTAGCGATCATCCTTTCCTTAATTATCTTTGGAGTTCCTTTTTACTTTGTTATTGTTAATGCGAGTAAGGATACGAAAGAGTCCTCTCTCTTAAATATGGACCTTCCAAGCTCGTTTCAACTTATGGAAAATATTCAGGCGGTTATGGCTGCTCAGAATGGAATGATCGTAAGAGCTTTCTTCAATAGTATGATGATCACTGGTTTTTCGATTGCCATTCTCATCTTAGTAGGGGCCATGGCGGGATATGTGCTCCAACGTCGAACGAGCAAAATGTCACCATTCTTCAATTTCTTGATTTTAGCAGGACTTATTATTCCACCAGCCATCGTACCAACGATCTGGGTTCTTGATGGAATCGGATTATTTAAAACGATGCCGGGCATTATTTTAGTAGAGGTAGCACTTAACTTACCGTTTACCATCTTGCTTTATAAAGGATTTATGGCAACACTTCCAAAAGAACTTGATGAAGCGGCACTGATTGATGGCTGTGGAAGAATGCGCTTGTTCTTTAGCATTATCTTGCCATTGTTAAAACCGGTTTCAGCAACCGTCATCGTACTAACAGCTGTTGGAGTGTATAACGATTTTGTTAACCCGTTATACTTCTTCCCGGGTGCTGAAAATGCCACTTTACAGTTAACGCTCTATAACTTCTCAAGCATGTACAATACGCAATGGAACTTGTTATTTACAAACATTCTATTAATCTCGATTCCACCACTTATCTTGTTTATTTTCTTCAATAAGAAGATTGTAGCAGGTATGACCGCAGGAGCTGTTAAGTAGAAAGATGCTGAAAAACAAATCTAACTTATCCAACAGAATGTGACGGATTAGTGGGGTTTGTTTTTTTATAAAGAGGAGGAAAAAGAATGACAGGACTTATTGTGACAAATCTGACATGCGAGTATCGGAAAAATCCTATAGGGATAGATGTGAAAAATCCAAAATTCAGCTGGCAGCTGGAATCTGATCGGCGTGCTACGTTTCAGACGGCATATCAGGTACAAGTATCAACCACTAAAAACTTTGAAAAAAGTATTTGGGATACAGGAAAAGTAGAATCCGATCAATCCATCCAACTAATGTATACAGGTCCGATTCAGTCTCGAACCCTATACTTTACTCGAGTCAAAGTGTGGGATAACTACAATCGGGAATCGGATTGGAGTGAGGTCTCTAGTTGGGAAACGGCTTTCCTTGATCAAAATGAGTGGGAAGCTAGCTGGATTACTCCAGACGAAACGAAGATGGACCCTCAATCAGAGGAGATTTTTCAACTAAGAAAAGCATTTACCTTGGAAAAAGATATTGCATCCGCACGAGTGTATGCGACAGCCGCTGGATTATATGAGGCGTATATTAATGGAAAGAAAATGACCGAAGACCTTCTCACACCTGGCTGGACGAGTTACAAAACCCGCTTACAGTATCAAACGTATGATGTAACCAAGCTATTTTCAGAAGGAGAAAATGTGGTTGGTGTGCTGCTAGCGGATGGCTGGTATAAAGGAAATTTAGGCTGGAGTAATAAAAGAGACATCTTTGGAGACCGACGGGCACTGTTACTGCAGCTTCATGTCCGTTATGTGGATGGGTCAGAAGAAGTCATCGGTACGGACTCCTCTTGGAAGGCTTCCACAGGACCGATTTTGTCTTCTGAGTTGTATCATGGTGAGACGTATGATGCACGGTTAGAAGATCAGGGCTGGTTCCAGTCAGGATTTAATGATACGGGTTGGGAGAACTGCACATGCTTAGACCTCTCTTTTTCTCACCTAATTGCGCAAGAAAACTGGCCAACTAGAGTAACTGAAACGATTCGTCCAGTGGAGGTGTTTGTCACACCTGCAGGAGACACCGTACTAGATATGGGCCAAAACATGGTCGGGCGTATTCGCTTCACCGTGGAAGCCCAGAAAGGAACGGTCATTACATTAGAACATGCAGAGGTTTTAGATAAGAACGGCAATATTTACTTCGGGAATTTACGAAAAGCAAAGCAGAGGGTGACCTATATGGCAAAAGGCGAAGGAGTGGAAACTTATGCCCCACACTTCACTTTCCAAGGCTTTCGTTATGTGAAAGTTCAAGGTTATCCGAATCAAGAAAATGGGTTGAATCTAGACCATTTCATCGGAGAGGTCATTCACTCGGATATGCCAGCAACGGGCGAATTTACTTGTTCCGATCCACTCGTGAATCAACTTCAGAAAAATATAGTCTGGGGACAAAGAGGGAATTTTGTTGATGTTCCGACTGATTGCCCGCAAAGGGACGAAAGATTAGGCTGGACGGGGGATGCCCAAGTCTTTATACGAACAGCACTTTATAACTACCAAGGGGCTCCATTTTTCAAAAAATGGTTAAGAGATCTGAAGGCAGATCAGCTAGAGGATGGAGGTGTTCCGTTTGTCATTCCGGATTTGCCAAACTTAATGGGTGGAAATTCCTCTTCCGCTGCTTGGGGAGATGCGGCGACCGTTTGTCCTTGGACCGTGTATAAGGTGTATGGCGATAAGAGCGTGCTTAAAGATCAATACGACAGCATGAAAGCGTGGGTCGAATACATTCGTAAACAAGGGGAGAACGAATTCTTATGGAATACGGGCTTTCACTTTGGAGACTGGCTTGGCTTGGATGCAAAGGAAAACAGCTATGTCGGGGCCACTCCGAGAGACTTCATCGCAACCGCTTTTTATGCCCACTCGACAAGGATTTTAAGAGACAGTGCCATTGTATTGGAAAAGTATGAGGACGCAGCTGAATATAGCAGTCTATTAAAAAAGATAAAAGAGACGTTTGTCCGAGAGTTTATCTCTCCAACTGGACGACTCGCCTCTCCTACTCAAACCGCACATGTACTTGCTCTTGCCTTTGACTTAGTAGAGGGTGAAACGAGGAAACGAGTGGCTTCAGATTTAAATAATCTAGTCATCGAAAATGACTACCATTTAACAACAGGGTTTGTTGGCACGCCATATCTATGCTTTGCCTTATCTGAAAATGGATACCATGATACCGCTATGAAACTATTACTTCAAGATAACTATCCATCATGGCTTTACTCAGTGAAAAAAGGGGCGACCACCATTTGGGAGCACTGGGATAGCATCAAGCCTGATGGTAGCTTTTGGAGTGATGATATGAACTCTTTTAATCACTATGCATATGGAGCCATTGGTGATTGGATGTACCGTAGAGTAGCCGGACTAGATATGGATGAAAGTGATGTGGCCTATAAAAAGATTCTGATTCGTCCTCAATTTGCGGGTGGGAAGTTGACGCATGCTAGAGCTGAGCACCAGTCCATGTATGGGAAAATCGTCTCTTCATGGGAATGGAATAAGGAGAAAATAAGCGTTCAAGTAGAAATTCCTGCGAATACGACTGCGACCATTGTGTTACCGAATGTTCATAGTGAGGATCTAGCGGAAAATAACGTGGAAGTCGTCTATAAGGAGGGAGTAGTACAGGTTGAAAATCAGGACGGGAATGTTCGAATAGAAGTCCGTTCTGGCGTATATACCTTTACGTATCCAAACCAAATGGGAAGCTTAGATCTATTTACGAAGGATTCAAGAGTGCTAGACCTACTTTCCTCTTCAAAAGCAATGGAAGTACTAGAGAAGCACAGTCCTGGAATCTCAGAAAAAATTGGACCTTTTTCACATATGAAGGCCTATACTCTAACTCGTTTTTCCAAGGAACCAACTATTCAACTAAAAGATGTAGATTTAATCATTCAAGAAATCAATGAAGCTAGTTTAGCCGGAAAAAAGGAGAGTAATCATGAGTACTCAAAAGCTTAAGAATCATGTCGTTGTAAAAAATGAAGCCTTTATTGAAGAAGCTCACCGATTGAAGCCATTATTAAAAAGCAGTGTGGTAAAGCCGACGGCGCTCGTTCATGTGGTTCCTGATCGAGATGTCATGCATGGATGGAAGGTGGAGCATGCATCTTCCATTGATGAATTACAACAACAAGAATACAAGAAAGGTGATTCCTTTATCGTTGATTTTAAGGACCATCAAGTGGGGTATCTAACCTTTCGTGTTCGTCCTGAGGGAAGCCCTCCGGATGCCCCGCTAAAACTGAAGCTAACGATTGGAGAAATGCCAGTAGAAATGGGCGAACCATTTGAAAATTATGATGGCTGGTTAAGTAGTGCTTGGCTACAGGAGGAGACCGTTTTTGTAGATGTCTTGCCAGCAACGATTGCTCTTCCACGCAGATATGCTTTTAGATACGTGAAGTTTGAGGTCCAAGCCACCTCGCAAAAATACCAAGTTATGTTCGAAGATATTGAATGTAGGGCCGTCACGTCGGCTGATTTGGATGCGGTGGAAGTGTTAGGTCATTCAGACTCTATGCTACAAAAAATTGATGAAGTAAGTATTAAAACACTAGCCGATTGTATGCAGGATGTGTTTGAAGATGGACCGAAGCGTGACCGCCGTCTTTGGTTAGGAGATTTACGTTTGCAGGCTCTAGCAAACTATGAAACGTTTGGGACGAATGAGTTAGTAAAAAGATGTTTATATCTTTTTGCCGGTGTGCCGAATGATCAGGGAAAGGTGTCAGCCAATGTATTTATTGAGCCGCAGTTGATTGCAGATGATACCTTTTTGTTTGACTACTCTCTTTTCTTCTTATCATCATTGCACGATTACTATCTGGCAACAAGAGACAAAGAAACGTTAAAAGAATTATGGCCTACTGCGTACCGTCAAGTGGAACTGGCTCTTGAAAGATTAGATGAAAATGATATTTTAGTAGATTCTTCAGAGTGGTGGTCCTTTATCGATTGGCAGCAAGGCTTAAATAAGCAAACTCCTTCTCAAGCCATTTTAATTTATACGTTGAAACAAGCCATCTTTTTAGCGGAAGAACTGAATGTGTCGGAAAAGGAAATTGTTGCTACCCGTTTAGAGGAGATTGTTCATGCAACGAAGAAGTATTTATGGGATGAAGAACAACAGTTTTTTGTTAGTGGGCAAGATCGACAAGTATCATGGGCAAGTCAAATCTGGATGGTATTAGCTGGTGTCGTAACAGAGGAAGAAAGCAAGCAATTGATGAAGCACTTGTTGGAGGTGAAACCAGAGATAGGAATCGCCACTCCATATATGTATCATCACTTTATTGAAGCGTTACTGATTGCTGGAGAAAAAGAGCTAGCCATCTCTGAGATGAAAACCTACTGGGGTGGAATGATCGAAGATGGTGCAGATACCTTTTGGGAGCTTTATGACCCGAACGACAAGGAATTTTCACCATACGGAAGTCATTTGATCAACAGTTATTGCCATGCTTGGAGCTGCACACCAACATACTTAATTCGAAAATACCATCTATAAGTTCGTTGGCTGAAGGAGAATAAGAATGAAAAAGTATATTGCTTTTGACGTCGGTGGAACAAAGGTAAAGCACGGTATTGTTCTGGAGGACGGAACGATTGTTACAAAAGGGAGCTACTCGACTACCTGTGATGACCTAGAGGTTTTTTTGGTCGATATGGTCAAAACGATTATGGAATATAAAGAGACTTATGAAGTGGAAGGTGTCGCCATTAGCCTTCCGGGCTTCATTAATCCAAGCACCGGTTTTGCTGAGAGAGCAGGAGCCATTACAGCTTTGGACCAAAAAAATCTAAAGGAGCTCCTTGAAGCTAGGGTTCCTTTACGAGTGGAGATTGAGAATGATGGAAATTGCTCAGCGTTAGCGGAAAGATGGAGTGGAAATGCCGTGGGCTGTAATGACTTCATTTGCTATACGATCGGCACAGGAATTGGCGGGGGGATCATGGTGAATGGAAAGATCGTCCACGGTCATACGTTCCGCGGTGGTGAATTTGGCTTTATGCTAACGAAAGCAGATGAAAAGGGGAAGGAAATGCTTCATACCAACTCTTCTACCGCTAGTCTGATCAAAAGGTATAGAGAGTATAAGGGCTTGGAAGCGGATGTAAAGGTTGAGGGAGAGTCCATTTTTTCCGAGGCTGCTGAAAATAAAGAGGTAGACCAATTAATTCATGACTGGTTGGAGCATATTAGTTACGGACTCTTTAATTTGGCAGTGACTCTAAATCCACAGAAGATCCTAATTGGTGGGGGAGTAAGTGCAAGAGAAGGGCTGATTGAACAAATCCAAGAAAAGCTAGAAGAACTTGAGTGGTGGAAGTTTTTAAAAGTGGAAATTGCTCCATGCAAACATAGAAATGATGCCGGGATGATTGGTGCGGTGTATCATTTTATGAACAAATAAATGGAACAAGAAGGGACATATGCATGAGCATACGTCCCATTTTTTAAGTGATTATTAGTGGCCCGTGTCAAAGTTCTCTGCCATCTCTAAGTTGTTCATATAGGCAGCCATGGCCAATTCATACCTCACCTTTTTGCTTGCTTCAACGAGATCCTCTTCCTTCACAAGTCCGGATATGGAGTACCTGTGACCCCTGTAATCAACGTTTAGTTCGGTGATTTGGTTAAATTTGAAGCTCTCCACAGGAACACCTTGCTCATCCTTCAATAAGAATTCTCCGTATTTCTCGTTGCAGGTTTGTGCCACTTCCTCCATGACTTTAAAAGCGTCGTCCGGATTTTGATTGTAGCTGAGAACAAGGCTTTCGTTCACCCGGCGCCTTCCCCTGCTCCCGTTATGTAGTTCATTGATGTTGCTATAGGAAACCGAATAAAGGTAACCATCAAACTGGCGAATCTTCAGGTGGCGCATGCTGATTTCCTCGATTTTCCCCTGATGATTTCCATTGATGATCACATAATCCCCGTGATGAATCTGACGTTCAAACAAGTAAGTCAGCCCCATAATATAATCCCGGATGATATGCTGGAAAATCAATGCCAGGGCACCGGCCACCACTACCGAACCAGTAATAAGCCTAGTCAGGTTAAAGAAAGGGCTGAGCACATAAATAAAGAAGAACAACAGTCCCATTAACTTTGTTACCTAGTTCGCGAAATGCATCAATGTCTCTTCTCGCTTTTCATCCAAGAAGCTCGTTTTGTCAAAGAAAAGCTTGATGGATTTACGAATCAAATAGACGGTGAGTATAATCAGCAAGGCCACTATTAAAATCCTTACGGGCAATTGCTTGAACAGTTCTAAGGAAAACATTTTATCAATCCTCCACTTCTTTTACTATACCAAAGGAATGTGGAAAAGGAGAAAAAATACCTTTCCCAAATGGATGGGAATCATATCGTATTTCTCCAAGTAGTTTTTGAAAACGATTTATTTTTAAACTAAAATGCATATATACTTAAACCATTAGAGTAATAACAATTAGGGGGAATGAATATGACAAAGGGAAATGCCATCAGTAATAATAAGGAATTGTCACTAGAACAACGTGAAGACTTATTAAAAGTATTGAAAGCCCGTTTTGAAAAAAACATAAACCGCCACGAAGGTCTCGAATGGTATAAAATCCAAGCAAAGCTAGAAGTGAATACGGAAAAACTGTGGTCGCTTAATGAAATGGAAAGAACCGGCGGTGAACCGGATGTTGTTGGTTATGATAAGGAGAAGGACGAATACATTTTTTATGATTGTTCAGCGGAAAGTCCTAAAGGTCGCAGAAGTGTTTGTTACGACCTTGAAGCATTGGAGTCAAGGAAAAATCATAAACCTGAAAATAACGCATCCGATATGGCATCTGCCATGGGCATTGAACTATTAACAGAGGAACAATATCGAGAGTTGCAGAAGCTTGGAAATTTTGATTTGAAAACATCGAGTTGGGTACAAACACCCTCTGCTATTAGAGAACTAGGTGGGGCCCTTTTTTGCGACTGTCGCTTCGGTCATGTTTTCCTGTATCATAACGGTGCCGAATCTTACTATGCTGCCAGAGGATTCCGCGGCTCGCTGAGAGTCTAAATTTTGCACAGAATATTGTTTAGTGTTAGTGGAGTTTAGTTGAGAAGAGAAAGGTGAGATGAGAGTGGGACAAATTAAAATTTACGGTGTAAAGACAAGGTTACATCCAATTAAGGAAACATTATCGAATGTTATTCATTCGTGTATGGTAGAAGCACTTGAGCTTCCTTTGGATAAGAAATTTCACCGTTTTTTTCCTATGGACAAAGAAGATTTTTATTTTTCAAACGGAAGAACGGATGCATATACCATAATTGAGGTTAGTATGTTTGAGGGGCGAACGGTAGAAGCTAAAAAACAGCTGATCAATCTGCTTTTTGAACGCATAAACAGCCAATTGAATATCTCTCCTCAAGATGTCGAGATAACCATTTTTGAAACACCGAAACATAACTGGGGAATAAGAGGGCTACCTGGCGATGAGTTAGCGTTAAATTATAAAGTGAATGTATGAGAGAAGAAGTGGTCTATTATTGGCCACTTTTTCTTATTCGATAAACGGTGCAGTTGAATAATCACCTTCAGCCCTTATTAAGTAATCGGGCCATTTAATGGAATAAGAGTTTATAATAATAACCCTTTATGCTTTCGAACAAGGATAGTTTTGCCTTGTTCGAAAGCATTTACAAAAAGTAGTTTTGAGGATTTTTTAATGCACTTGCAATTTTCCTAATTCCTTCTTCAATTCGATGGGCGTCAACATTTGAAACATTCAACTTCAAAATCCGTTCGTGGTAAAAGTCATCTAGATAATTTCTTTCAACTGAATCCAGATATATGCCTTCTTCATGCAAATGATAAACAAATGATTTCAAATTCACGTGCTTGGGCAACTTAATATGACTATGCATTACTATTTCTGATGATGATTCGTACGTAGATAAATGATCTTGTTTTGATTGTTGCAGAATTTTCGCACGTGCATGATAGATGTTACTGACTTTCATTTTATTATGTTCAAACATACCATTTTTCAAATAGAGATATAATGCGGCTTGTGAAATCATAGAGCTGTCGATATCCGTTGTCATTTTGTATTTTTGAAAAATATCAATAATTGAAGAAGGAAGAACAGCCAATCCAACTCTTAACCCAGGAAACATAATTTTTGAAAAACTTTTTAAATAGATGACTTTATCGTGGTAATCATCAGCAAAAAGAGGATCGTTCTTCGGGTTGTATTCAAAATCTGCTAAATAGTCATCTTCTACAATGTATACATTATATTGGTCTGCTAACTGTAAAATAGCCTCTTTTTCTTTTTTACTGTATGAAGATCCTAAAGGATTATGGAAGCGTGGCATTGTATAAAAGAATTTAATATCTTCTTCATGAAATATTTGTTCTAGTCGACCTAAATCAATACCTTTCGCGGTACGTTCAATTCCTATTGCTGGCAGCCGTAAGGTTTTCAGCAGTTCCATATATAAATGATAGCTAGGTTGTTCAACTAGAATGGTGGAACGATTATTTGGAAAGGGCATCATACTTACTAAAGAAAGAGCCTGTTGAACACCCGTAGTGATGAATATCTGTTCGTTATGCGTGAATACTTGGTAAGATTCTAACAGTTTTTTAGCTTCTGCTATGAGTGGCGGCCAACCTTTTGGCGTTCCGTAGAGAAATAGTTCTTCTTGATAGGTATCAATTGCTTTATTTATGCAGTGTTGAAATTCTTTATAAGGAAATGCATGCCAAGTAGGAGATGCGCTGGCAAAGTCAATTATGTCAGTGGACAATGGTGTTTTGAAGACCTGATTATCCACAACATAATAACCACTTTTCTGTAGGGCATATATAATATGTTGCTCCTCCAATTTTTTTAAAGCGGTCAATACCGTGGTTTTACTACAAGAATATTGTTTTGTTAAATTTCGAATGGATGGTAATTTTGCACCGGTCGAAAATTCACCAGACTGAATTTGCAACATAAGTGATTGATAGATTGATTCATATTTAAGCATCATAAACCTCTTTGCACATCTGTATCGGTACAGATGTGTATTTTTTATATCGTAAAGGTTATTAGTATCTCTTACTATAATGGTACCGGCTGGATCAATATAAGGGGGTAATCAAAATAATTGAAAATAGAAATGCATATTTCGCAGCAACCATCTATGCAATCATTATCGGATTGTCATTTATGTTTGTTAAAGTGACATTAACAGTTGCAACACCATTAGATACATTGGCTCATCGGTTTACCATTGCATGGATCGCTGCCACAGTGTTGTTCGTGTTAAAAAAAGAATCGATCAAAGTAACAAAAAAGGATGTACTACGGATTGCATTGTTAGCTATCTTATATCCGACACTCTTTTTTGCTTTTCAAGTATTTGGGTTAGTGCATACATCTTCGTCGGAAGCTGGTATTATTCAAGCAACAATACCAATTTTTACGTTAATTTTTGCAAGTATCATTTTAAAGGAAACATCTACACGTAGTCAAAAAATAGCGATTGGTTTATCTGTACTCGGTGTGATGTATATTATGTATATGAACGGGGCAGGGAGCACAAATACAAGTCTCCTTGGGAGTGGTTTCATTTTACTTTCAGCACTTACCGCCTCACTATACAACGTATTTGCCAGAAAGTTAACACAACGCTATTCGTTATTCACTATCACATATTTCATGACCTTGTTTGGGTTTATAGCTTTTAATGGACTGGCACTGACAAACCGTATAATGAATGGAACAGTCCATCAATTTATGCAACCTTTTGGACACTGGGATTTTGTTCTTGCCATTTTATATTTAGGTATCCTATCGTCTTTAGGAACGTCCTATCTTTCCAACTATGCTTTATCAAAAATAGCCGCATCGAAAATGAGTGTTTTCAGTAATTTTGCTACGCTCATTACCATTTTAGCAGGGGTCATTGTTTTAAAAGAGGAATTTCATTTATACCACATAACAGGATCAATTATCATTATCATCGGTGTTGTGGGTACAAACTATTTTGGTGCAAGGGGCAAATCAAATGAAAAAATATAGGGTCGTTTAGTAAGGAAAACCTGATTGAATTGTTAAAGAGTGTGGTAAATAAAACAAATGAATATACTCATCAACAGATCTGTAATTGGTGTGATATGTATTATATGAATGGATATAGACTAGATGATGAGAAGCTATACGGCATTTTAGAGGATATTTCAGCACAATGGGATTTATATTTAGCTAACACTTTCTCGCTTATGAAACTACAACAGATGAATTTTTCTAAAGTAAAACTCCCCATTGAATGGTTCGAGGTATGGTTAAAAGAATTAACTTAAATACTTTTTGATTGTACTCCGGCTAAAGGGGGGGCATTGATCCAAGAGGGATTCATGCTATTTAGTATGGAAGTTCTTATTGTAGAAAAGGGAGGTTAGTGTAAGAATGGTTTCAAAGAAGAGAAAATTAATGAGCAAAGAGCATTAATCTGATAAGGGTTAGTGTTTTTTCTATTTATAAAAAAGTTCTCCAAAAAATTAATAATAAGTAAAACTTTTGGTAGAGTTATACGTCTAAATACTGTATTTAAAGAAAAAGGAGGTTAATCTGTGGAAAGTGACAAAAGTAAGGTTGTCCAAGATTGGTACGATACATATAATGAACCTATTTTTAAGTTTATATTTATGATGATTCAAGACTACCAGCAAGCCGAAGATTTGAGACACGAGACATTTATAAAGGCGTTTGTTAACTATGATTCTTTTAAACATCATTCTAGTCCTAAAACATGGTTATATAGTATTGCGCATAATGTAACAGTTGATTTCATACGGAAAAGGAAACCTTTGACCATGATAAAAGAAGTTCTCTTGTTAAAAAAGGATGAAGCACCTATGCCTTGTGAGCTAGTTCAGATTAGGGAAACTTCTATAGAGTTATACAGAGTCTTGGGGACTTTGAAGGAGTCTTATAGGAAGGTGATCATTCTTCGAAAGGTAAAGGGTTTTTCGATTTATGAGACGGCAATGATACTAGGATGGTCGGAAAGCAAAGTAAAATCAACTCTGTTTCGAGCAATTCAGGCTTTTGAGAAAGAAATGCTTAAGGAGGGATTGTTGAATGAAAAAACAGTATGATAGTAGTCAATTTGATTTTGCACTAAAACGACTAGAATCAGATATGAACTGGAAGAAAGCTAATGACCATATTTTAAAACAGAAGCTTATTAGGGATCTTAATAAAAGGAAAGCTAATGCAAAATTCAAAAAAACTTTGGGTACTTTCTATAGAGGAAGTATTGTAATAGTTGTTTCGTTAATTGTATTCATAATGTTAAATCAGGAGACAGTACTAAATCAAAAATCTTCTTCAGAAATGACCGACTCTTCTATTGATAAGGGTTATAAAAGAGATAAAGAGAGTACGACAGGGGAATCGCAGGAACAATCCGATGTTTCTGTTCAAACCGTGGTAGAAAATATGGTGGGGACACCAGAGCAGGCAAAGGCTAATTTAGGAATGGATAAAGAAGAATATGAGAGACTTCGAAACGAAGTGGCAGTGGCGAAAAAATTTCTAACAAAAGAGGAGTTTGAGAACCAGTATATCCCACTAACAAGCAAAATTGTCGCTCTAGATGGAAAAGCAAATGTTTACAGAGATCCAGAATATCCGCATAGTCTAGATTTACTTACTGCAGAGGAAAAGGTAGAGGTAAAAGAAGCTGCTAAAGCAATCACACCAACAAGAGAAAAGTTTTATTCTCTTTTTGTATACACACAGGAAAAGGCTCAGAGCTTAGTTGAATTCCCTATCAAAAAACCTACTTATACACCTGAAGGCTATCAACTAGTGAATGAAGATCACAGAGCTGAGATTACTACCGGAAAACCGGAACCAGTTATAAGTTGGCAATATACTGCAGAGGATGAGGGTGTGTATTATGTTTATTTAGCGGCAGCTTCAGTTGAGCACCCTGCACTGTCCTCTAAGGGCTATAATTTGGAGGCCTATATGCTCGAAGGGAAGGAAGTGTTCTTCGGTCATTTTACTGGATCCAATACAAAGATGATGAAGATGACCGTTCCTGCAAAAGACGGTAATGAAGCTTATCAGATTGTTATACAAGATAGTATGTTAAACAAAGAGGAATTAGAAAAAATTTTGCTATCAATGTTGTAATAATAAAAGGTCTTAAGATAGTAGTTCTTCTTGGGACCTTTTATGTATATTTTTAAGTTTGTGAAGATATTTACTTAAAGAAAAGGGCATTAATCCTAAAAGGAGTGATGCCTATTTACGTAAAAATCACTATTGTATAATAGAAGCAGGTTAATAAAATCACCTATAATTATGATAGTATTAGATTAAAAAATAGGGGGGGTATTATGACACCAGAACAAATTGTTAGAGAATTTTTTGAAGAAGTACGATCAGGTAATAATCCTGATTATTCAAATCAATTAATGGCAGAACAAGTATTAGCACATCAAATTGAATCTGAAGAAGAACAAACAGTGTTGAGGACACCTAAAGATTATGCTAAACACGTAAGAGAAATGATTGAAGCATATGGTAATTTTTCTTTAGAAATTCAAGAATTTTTAGTAGACGGAAATAAAGTATATGTACGATGGAAACAAAAAGGTACACACGTAGGAGAAATCGATGGCTACCAACCTACAGGACTCCCAGTAATACAAATGGCAAGTGCGGTGTATAGAATAGAAAATGGAAGAATTTCAGAGTATTGGATTCAGATTGATAGGTTAGGAATTCAAAAACAATTAGAGTTCAATAGAAATATTAAAATTGTTTAATTTTCAATGTAATTGTTAATAAACTCTTGTTAAACTAAAGGCGGCTTTAGTGAAATAAGGTTTAGGTATTCCTAATAAAGAAACTCGCCACTTATGGCGAGTTTTGCCTTTTATATACCAATAACGATGTCAGAACCACTAACATTTCGGCACTTATTTGTAGAAAAGCACCTCAAAACGGAACCCTTTATGTTTATCCCTGCAAGCTTTTATATTACACTAAAGACAACACAAATCACGTTCATGAGGTGTAATATGGGAAATGATCTTCTTGCAACCTTGATGGAAATTACAGAAGAAGAACAGATGATTCTCGAGCAAAGTAGTGAAATAAAGAAGGACCTTTATACGAATCAAACGTCTTTTATTATTGAAAGTGAAAAGTTCTTGAATCCAAACGAGATGATTATGCTTAGAAAGCATACACGATTTATTGATTTTCCCAAGCATCGGCACAATTATATCGAAATTAATTATGTGTTTCATGGTGAGTTAAAGCAGAAGGTTGGAACGGAGAATGTCCACTTAAAGCAGGGCGAGCTTTTATTTTTGAACCAACATATTGAACATGAGATTGAAGCTTGTGCAAAAGAGGATATTATCATTAATTTTATTATTCAGCCGAAATTCTTTGATTTTATATTTTCCTATTTATCCTCAACCAATTTAATGAGTAACTTCATTATAAACAGTCTTTATAATCACACTCAGAATGGACAATACTTATACTTTGCTGTTACACATGTGGAGGCTATTCAAGAGTTAATTAAGAAGATGATGGATGAAATCATGGAACCATCGTTATTTTCAGAGTCTACCTTGAAGCTTTATATGGGGCTTTTAATGATAGAGCTATTAAAGCACACGGATAAATTAAAGCAAAATGAACTAAGCACCGAACATCACTATATCCTTGTCGAGACGATGAAGTATATTGATGAGCATTATCAAAATGCTTCTCTTTATGAGTTAGCTGAGCAATTGAACCAGCCCCACTACGCAGTGAGTAAGCAAATCAAGCAAGCGACGAAGTATACTTTTAAGGAGCTTTTACAGGAAAAGAGACTTACGAAAGCAAGGGAGTTTCTAGAAAGAACCGAAATGCCCATTACAAAAATCATTGATGAAGTGGGCTACGATAATATGAGCTACTTCTACCGGATTTTTAAAAGCAAATACGGAAAAACTCCAAAGGACTATCGAGTGGAGCTGAAAGGCAGATGAACTTTGTGTTCAGCTGTTTTTTTTATTGGATTTTGGAGATTGAGGACAAAGGCCATAAAAGGTCGAGATAGCAAATAAACTTTGGTAATCGCAAATAAGGATGATGAATCGCAAATAAATTTCTGGGATCGCAAATAAATTTGTAGGATCGCAAATAATTTCCTAGAATCGCAAATAAAATCTGGGAATAGCAAATATATCCTAGAAATCGCAAATAAACACCGGAAAAATAGCTTGAAGGGTGACCATATTGTTCAAATTTGGTTTTATAGCCCTCTAGAGCAACAAAAAAGCACTGGCCGAATGTAATTTCGGCCAATTTTTTTATGTTTTTAATGAAAAATTGGCCTTTCTATTCATTTTAAGCTTATGCCTGTCGCCCCTGAACAAGCTGCCTCCGCTTTTCGTTGTCCAGCTCCAGTGCCCAGCGACTAGTGTACTTCGCTCTTTTCCCTACGATAAGTCAACATCGAATCGCTACGCTCTTCGTGTTTCCTTTATCTCAGTCAAAGCGCTCCAGTCCATACGTCGCTAAACGGGCCCTTCCGCTTTTCGTTGTCCAGCTCCAGCAGCTAGGGGCTCGGGTCATAAGCCAACTCGCTCCAGAAGGCAGGCCTTCCTGCGCGATTCGTCTTATGCCTGTCGCCCCTGACCAAGCTGCTTCCGCTTTTCGTTGTCCAGCTCCAGCAGCTAGCTCCTCGGGGTCATAAGCCAAAGCCCTACAGAGGTCAGGACCTCTTTCGGTCTTCGTCTTATGCCTGTCGGAGCTGACCAAGCTGCTTCCGCTTTTCCTTTTGCAAATAAGGTCAATAAATTAAATGAATCCCGTTATAGGATATTTCTCTGAATCTAGTATGATAGTAGTATCGTAAGCGGTTACACCAAAAGGAGCGTTGAGGATGAACAAGTACAGTATTGCTGTTGATATTGGTGCTTCAAGCGGAAGATTAATGTTAGGTCATAGAGAAAATGGACAATTACAGTTGCGTGAATTATATCGATTTGAAAATAAGATCGTGCAAAAAGGGAATAACTTTTGCTGGGAGATCGATCGACTGTTTGATGAAATCAAAACAGGATTAAAAAAGTGTAATGAACTAGGTATTACACCAGATAGCATCGGGATTGACACCTGGGCGGTTGATTTTGTCTTACTAGATGAAAATGACCAGCCACTAACGGAGGCTGTGTCCTACCGTGATCCACGGACGGATGGCATGATGGAAGAGGTATTTGAGCTCATCTCCAAGGAGCGACTTTACCTTGAAACAGGTATTCAATTTCAAAAGTTCAACACGATTTACCAGCTCTATTCTTTGAAAAAGAACTATCCTGACATCTTAGCGAAAGCAAAATCCTTTTTAATGGTACCGGATTATTTGAACTTTTTACTAACAGGGAAAAAATCAAACGAATATACAAATGCAACGTCCACACAGCTGGTCAATGCTTTTACGAAAAAATGGGACTACGAGCTGTTAGATATTTTAGGAATTAATAAGGACATGTTCCATGAGATTCAGCTGCCAAAGACTATTCTAGGGAACTTGAAGGAAGAGCTAGTATCAGAACTTGGCTTTGATATGAACGTCATTCTCCCTGCCACACATGATACCGGATCGGCGGTCATCTCTGTACCAGAAGAGGATAGTACCATTTATATTAGCTCAGGAACATGGTCGTTAATGGGGACGGAAAATCATTTCCCTATCTGTGTCACAAAAGCACTAGATTACAATTTTACAAATGAAGGCGGTATCGACTATCGCTTCCGTTTCTTGAAAAATATTATGGGGCTTTGGATGATTCAAGAGGTAAAGCGAAACTACGATCATGAATACTCCTTCGCTAGACTTGTAGAACTGGCGGAAGAGGCAGGAGACTTCCGTGCGATCGTAAACGTCAATGATGATCGATTCTTAAAGCCGGACAATATGGTGCAGGAAATTATGAACTATTTGCTAGAGACGGGACAAAGTGTTCCAAGTACACCAGGGGAAGTTGCAAAATGCGTGTATGATAGTTTAGCCGCAAGTTATAAAGAAACCATCGGAGAAATAGAAAGTATATTTGAAAAGTCATTTGATAAGATCAATGTCATCGGTGGTGGCTGTCAAAATGAAATGCTGAATCAGCTTGTCGCGGACGTAACCAATAAGGAAGTGCTGGCTGGTCCGATTGAAGCAACAGCCATTGGCAATATCGTTGCTCAATTGATGGCATTAGGAGAATTTACGGATTTACAGGAAGCACGTTCTGTCATCAAACAATCTTTTGAAGTGAAAAAATACGAACCTACTAAATCAGTAGCAAACTCATAATCGGAGAGGAAGAATATCATGACTATTAAGGAAAACTTTGAACTAGCTAAGCAAGCATACTCAAAATGGGGAATCGATGTAGAAGACGTATTACAAAAGCTAAAGTCAGTGCCTATTTCTATCCACTGCTGGCAAGGCGATGATGTGGGAGGATTTGAAGTCAATCCAAGTGAGCTATCTGGAGGAATTGATGTAACAGGAAACTACCCTGGAAAGGCAACGACACCTGAGCAATTACGTAGCGACCTAGAAAAAGCACTTTCTCTAATCCCAGGAAAACATCGTGTAAACCTTCATGCCATCTACGCAGAAACAAACGGCGAAGTAGTAGAACGTGATCAGCTAGAGCCGAAGCATTTTGAAAATTGGGTAGCTTGGGCGAAGGAACAAGGATTAGGGCTAGATTATAACCCAACCCTTTTCTCACATCCAAAAGCATCAGATGGATTAACCCTTTCACATCCAGATGAAGAGATCCGTGAGTTTTGGATTAATCACTGTATTGGTAGTAGAAAAATCGGGGAGTATTTCGGAAAAGAACTAGGAACACCAGCATTAACAAATATTTGGATTCCAGATGGCTATAAAGATATTCCGAGTGACAGATTGACTCCAAGACAACGCTTAAAGGACTCTTTAGATAAAATTTTCGCTGTACCCGTTGATGAGTCATACAATCTTGATGCGGTAGAAAGCAAGGTATTTGGAATTGGTTCTGAATCTTATGTGGTTGGTTCTCACGAATTCTACTTAGGCTATGCATTAAAGAACGATAAAATCTGCTTGCTTGATACAGGACACTATCATCCAACAGAAACGGTATCCAACAAAATTTCTTCGATGCTTTTATATAGTGACAAGGTAGCTCTTCACGTATCAAGACCTGTCCGCTGGGATAGTGACCATGTCGTGATTTTAGATGATGAACTAAAAGAAATTGCCCTTGAAATTGTTCGTAACGATGCACTGAATCGAGTGATTATCGGTCTTGATTTCTTTGATGCAAGTATCAACCGTGTAGCGGCTTGGACAATCGGTACAAGAAACATGGTGAAGGCACTATTATACGCAATGCTTGTGCCAAACGAAAAATTAAAACAGCTTCAAGAAGAAGGCAATTTTACAGAAAGATTGGCATTAATGGAGGAATTTAAAACCTATCCGTTTGGAGCAATTTGGGATTACTATTGTGAACAAATGGGTGTGCCTGTAAAAGAAGCTTGGTTAGAAGAAGTAAAGGCATACGAAAACGAAGTACTATCAAAAAGATAACAAAAAGATAAGTAGATCTTCCTTTGTGGGGGTCTACTATCTTTTTGTTTTTCAAAGAATATGCTATAATTCAACATGAAATTAACATAAAAATAAAAATAATCAAATATAAATCAACGTTCAATCGGGGAAGGGTGACCGTTCGTGCTTGTAGCTGAAAGGCAGAGGAAAATTGTTGATCTAGTCAATGAACGTTTAAGTATAAGAGTGTCCGAACTGAGCAAAATATTTTCAGTGACGGAAGAAACCATTCGAAGAGATCTTGAAAAATTAGAAAAGGATGGTTTGCTGGAAAGAAGTCATGGTGGTGCCGTAAGTATTGAAAAGGAAGACAATGAAGTTTCTTATTTGGAAAGAGAAATTACAAGAGCGGCTGAGAAGCGTGCCATCGCGTTAGAAGCGGTAAAAATGGTGGAGCCGGGGGACCAAATCGTTCTTGATGCGAGCACAACCGCTTGGTATATGGCCAAAGAGCTGCCAGACATGCCGTTAACGGTATTAACGAATTCGATTAAAGTGGCTTTAGAGCTAAGTAAAAAGGAACAAATCCGTGTCATCTCAACGGGTGGAAACCTTATGTCGATTTCTCTTTCGTATGTTGGTCCTCTAGCAGAACGTTCATTGAAAATGTACCATGTGAACAAAATGTTCTTTTCATGTAAGGCGATTCATCCAGATGGTGGACTTAGTGATACGAATGAATTGCAAGCGTTATTAAAAAAGGATATGATTCAGATTGCTGATAAAGTGATCTTAATGGCGGATTCAAGCAAGTTTGGAAAAAGAGCCTTCTCTCAAATAAACTCATTATCAGCAGTGCACAGCATTATTACCGATTCAAACATGGATGATCGGACAAGAGAGAGGCTTGAAGAAAAGGAAGTCAAATTAATATTTGTAAATATATAAGATGAAAACAGACCAAGATAGGTCTGTTTTTTATTATGGTAACAGAATTAAACAAAATACCTTTGTGTCCAAAATGTTAAAAATCAAAAATAAACAAAGATATTAACCTGTATTTTTGTTGATTGTATGAAGGTAGGGGAGTAAGATATTAGTATAGGAAGTATAAAGGAAAGGTGTTTTGAAAACCCTTTCGTATTTTTTGAAATTCATTTGTGAAAAAGTGAACAATTGTTGGAGGAGGAAGAAAAGATGAGCAATGCACGTGTGTATTATGTACCAAGCACAAACCTAATGGGCAGAGGCTGTTTAAAAGAACTGCCAGCACTTGTAAAAGAACTGGGTCAGAAAAAGGCATTAGTTGTCACGGATAAGTTCTTGAATCAATCAGGTTTAGCAGGAAAAGTCCTGGCGGAACTAGATACGATTGATCTAGAATATGTCATCTTTGACGATGTAAAACCCAATCCTACTGTCCAAAATGTGTATGAAGGGGTTGAAGTGTTTAAGGAAAATGCTTGTGACTTCATCGTATCTATTGGTGGAGGATCTCCTCAGGATGCTGCAAAGGCAATTGGACTTTATGTAACAAATGGAGGAGATTTACGAGACTATGAAGGTGTTGGAAAGACTAAGAACAAATCGGTTCCGATTGTTGCTGTCAACACTACCGCTGGTACATCCAGTGAATTTACCATTAACTATGTAATTACAGATACGGAACGAGAAGTGAAAATGGTTATGGTAGATAAAAACAGCTTAGTAACTATCTCAGTAAATGACCCAGAACTTATGGTTGATAAACCAGCTGATTTGACCGCTGCGACTGGGGTAGATGCACTAACCCACGCAATTGAAGCGATCGTGACTCCAGGTGCCTTCCCTGTTACAGATGCAACAGCATTAGCTGCTGTTGAAATCATCTTTAACTACTTGCCTCGTGCCGTAAAAGACGGTCATGATATTGAAGCTCGTGAACAAATGACATACGTGATGTTCTTAGCGGGTATTGCATTTAACAATGCAGGACTAGGCTTTGTCCATGCGATGGCGCATCAGCTTGGAGGCGTGTACGATCTTCCACACGGAGTATGTAACGCGATGCTTCTACCGATTGTTGAAAGAGAAAATGCGAAACGTGATCCGAAGAAATTCCGTTTAATTGCAAAAGCAGCAGGTATTCAAGTGGAAGGAAAAACAGATGAGCAATGCGCTGATGAAGTGATTGAAGCGATTAAAGCTCTTTGTAAGGAAGTAGGAATTCCAAGTACCCTTGCAGAGTTGGGTGTAACGGATGTGGATTTAGATAAACTAGCCACGAATGCATTAGCGGATGCTTGTGCACCGGGTAATCCATTCCAGCCAACAAAAGAAGAAGTGATTGAAATGTTTAAAGAGATTGCATCTCCTGTAGTAATGAGCTAATCTGGAATTAATAAATGTAATAATAAAGCAATAAGGTGCCCACATGGGAGAATAGGGAATGAAGTGAAAGTCTTCAGCGGTCCCACCACTGTAAAGGGGAGCTTCAAAGATATGCCACTGGATGAAAGGAATGTCCGGGAAGGCCTTTGAAGCCATGAACCAGAGCCAGGAGACCTGCCTTATTGCTATAAGAATACTAGATGATGGAAAAGTCTGTAGTTTATTCAGCTTGTCTGAATAAACTATGGGCTTTTTTTATTTTTAAAAATAAGGAGAGAGAAACATGGAATTATTACAACAGACGATTGAAAAAATTACGGGGCTTGACCAGGAGATGATGGATGCTGCAAGAGTGAGGGTGGACAACTTAATAAAGCCAGCGAGAAGTTTAGGGAGATTAGAAGATTTAGCTGTACAGCTCGTTGGGATTACTAGAAAACCCATTCCTAGTGTTGATCAAAAAGCAATCATTCTTATGTCGGCCGATCATGGAGTGTACGAGGAGGGAATCACTAATTTTCCTCAAGGAGTCACACTTGCTCAGACACTGAATTTTCCTAAGGGTTTAACCGGTGTTTGCGTAATTGGCAAAGTATCCGGAGCCAAGATTGTAACTGTTGATATAGGCGTGAACGGGGATATTCCAGCAGATGCCGGGGTTATTTTAAAAAAAATCAAATACGGTACCGATAATATAGCCAAAGGACCAGCGATGACAAGAGAAGAGGCCATTCGATCAATAGAGGTAGGAATTGAAATAGCCAATGAGGAAATCGCAAAGGGTGTGCAATTACTTGGAACCGGAGAAATGGGCATTTGTAATACCACTCCGAGCACGGCCATACTATCCGTCATTGGTGGCTTCAAACCAGAAGAAATTACCGGTAGAGGTGCAGGTGTTGGAGATGGAGGCATTAAGCACAAGATAGACGTTATTAAACAAGCAATAAAGGTGAATCAACCGAATCGTGAGGATGGAATTGATGTATTGGCAAAGGTAGGAGGACTTGAAATAGGTGGGATGGCAGGTGTCATGCTTGCGGCAGCGGCCAATAGAGTCCCTGTTGTTGTCGATGGGTATATATCAACGGCGGCAGCGGTCATCGCTGCAACACTTGAACCAAGGGTGAGAGAATACTTAATTCCATCTCATGCATCTGCGGAACCGGGAGGGAAAAGAGGAAGTGAACTTCTAGGGATAAAACCGATCATTCATATGGATTTGTGTTTAGGTGAAGGTTCAGGTGCAGCACTTGCTTTTCCAATCGTCGAGGCAGCATGTAGCATGATGAAACATATGCCCACCTTTGCGGAAGCAGGGATGACCATATAAAAGAAAAAACTCCAGCCTAGATGGGCTGGAGTTAAAGTGCATTTTTGATCACTTTTTTGTAATTAAGCACGGACAGAAATCCGAAGATGGAGTATAAGCCTGTGTATAGAATCATCACTAGTGCCATGGGCGTCCAAAGCTCAGCCCCGAAAAAGAACCAGCCTGATTGAACAGCAAAATAGCTATGGGAAAGACCAATGACTAAAGGAATTCCAAAATTGAATACTTGTTTCAGGCCGATCCCTTTTGTTAAGTCTCCTTGAGTAAAACCGAGCTTACGTAGGATGGTATAATTAGATTTCTCATCTTCGCTTTCGTCCATTTGCTTGAAGTAAAGAATACACCCGGATGTAATAAGAAAGGTAAGTCCAAGGAAACCAACGATGAACATCATGAGCCCCATGAGCATTTTTTGATCAGTGCTCAGTTCCAGCTGTGAATCATTCCCAACCTTTTCTCCTAAATGTAATTGATTAAAAAGATCACTCGCTTGTTGAATCGTCTCTTCTTTCTTCATCTCAATCCCGATAAAGACAGAAGAGTCCCTTTGTACCTCTGGATCTAAGTCTTGTTGAAGTTTAGAAAACAAGGTGTCATCAACAATCGCAACAGGCTGACCACCGTTTGTAAAATACCATGAAACAATAAACTCATCTCTTAACCCAATATAATCAAGAGGAATCGATTCGGATTTACTGTGTAATTCAATTTTTCCGGAGTCATCAAGAGCCATGAATTTGGATAGCATATCACTATATCCGGTAAACAACGTTTCTTTTGGAGACACATCCATTTCAGGAACAGATTTTTCACTAACGACTGGCATTTCCAACTTATTGAGTTCAATATTTAATCCTTCTGTTTCCATATCAATAATTGATTCCAGATTCGCATTGACCATCACTACATCGATAACCGTCTCGTTAAATGTTAGCCCTTCACTTTTTAGAGCATCTTTAAATGTTTGTGCATCTTCTTTGCTAACAAAGGCGAAATCATTAATCACATTATCTTCAGCTGTTTTCTCGGCTGAGTAATAAGAGATATAACTTAACGATAACAAACCGATGGCGAGTGCGGATACCGTTGTGACAATGGTTAATAGTAACGAATTCGACTTCATTCGAAACATGATAGAGGATAAGGAGAGAACTTCCCTTATATTTAAGTACCCATCCTTCTTTTTGCGAATTAGATTAAAGATAAAGCTTACCGATCCTTTGTAAAAGAAATAGGTTCCGATAATAACTGATGCTAAAATAACAATCATGGCAGTGAATAGCTCGGTCATTTCTGTAAAATCACCACTAAACAGCTTGGTGGAAACAAAATATCCAAAGGCAATGAGTGCAAAACCGGCAATCCCCATGAACATTTCCCATACAGACAGCTTTTGTACCTTTGCCTCTGCAGATGAGGTCACTCGAAATAAGGATAAAATCGTCTGTTTTCTTATAAAAAGAGCATTCATCCCAAGAATTAATAAGAAAATGAGCGTAAACACAATGAGTGTTTGAACAAATGCTTGGCTTGAAAAATGTAAGGTAGTGACGGCATTTACTCCTGTAATTTTTAGCAGGATCATCATGATTAATTTAGAAATTGAAAATCCTAGGAAAATACCAAGGCCTAGTGACAAAAAGTAGAGAAGAGCATTTTCCACTCCAAGAATGCGGAAAATCTTTCGTTTCGTCATGCCAATCAAATGAAAGAGTCCAATCTCTTTGCTGCGTCTTTTAATAAATATCATATTGGCATATACGAGAAAGACGGTAACAATCCCAACAAGAAGGACGGAAGCGGCTCGTATCGAAGCTCCGCCTTTAATACCCCCTTTTACGGTGTCCATAGCAGGGTCATATTGCAAGGTAACAAACGCAAAATAGAGAGAGACACTAAAAATCAAGGCAAATACATATAGATAATAGTTTTTTATATTCTTTTTAAAGGATCGAAGGATGAGTTGATTAATGGTCATCTTGCACCCCTCCTAATACTCCTTGTGTTTTCATAATATCTTGGAAAAAGGCTTGCCTTGTTTCTGAACCTCGGTTTAATTGGGTATAAATTTGACCGTCTCGAAGGAAGATTACTCTTGAGCAATAGCTAGCTGCTACAGGATCATGAGTAACCATCACAATGGTGGATTTTCGCTTTTGATTCAGTTGGCTAAGCTTATTTAATAAGTCGGACGCAGCCTTTGAATCGAGTGCACCCGTTGGCTCGTCAGCAAAGATCAGGCTCGGCTCATGAATGAACGCACGGGCAGCGGATGTTCGTTGTTTTTGCCCTCCGGAAATTTCATTGGGATATTTATTTTGAAGCTCAAGAATCCCTAGCTCATTGGCTACTTCCGTAAACTTTTGGTCGGCTTCCTTTTTTGGTGTTTTTGTAATGGATAAAGGAAGCAAAATGTTTTCTTTGACTGTCAGTGTATCTAATAGATTGTAATCCTGAAAAATAAATCCTAAGTTCTTTTGACGAAAAAGGGCGAGTTCTTTATCACGCATCTGTGTAATCTCTTTCCCTTCCACAAAAATAGAGCCTTGGCTAACATGGTCAATAGAGGAAAGCACATTTAACAGAGTGGTTTTTCCTGATCCAGAGGCTCCCATGATACTGACGAATTCTCCTTGTTCAATGAACATATTGATGCCTTTTAGTACCTCTTGTTTATTAAATTTATTTCCGTAGCTTTTGTGTAATTGTTTTGCTTCTAGAATATTCAATCTGATCCTCTCCTTCCTTCAATGACTTGATTATAAATGAGGATGGGAGCTCCCATCCTTCGATTCAGCTAACATTTGAAACAGGCATGTGACATCTTTGTCACATGCCTGTTATTTTGACGAACTCATTTCGATTAGGGAGGATGAGAGAAAAGGTTGTCCCGACTCCCAGTGTGGACTGAACAAATAGTTGAATGAACAGGGACTCGGCTGCTTTTTTAGCTAAATATAATCCCATTCCAGTGGCAGAGTGATCTTGATGGGTTGAAGTAGACGTAAACCCTTTTTCAAATATCCGTGTCATATCACGTGGATCAATCCCACGCCCGAAATCTTGTATTTCTATGACGATATGATCGTCTTTCTTTAAGCTTCTTATGTAAATGTCTGACTGGCTGCTGTATTTAACGGCATTGGTTAACAGTTGACGTAGGATAAAAGCGAGCCATTTCGCATCAGTAAGGATCTCTCGTTCTTGAAGAGTAACCTCTATGCCAATGCCTTTTTGGATACACCAAGATTGTAAGGTTTTGATTTCTGGAATAACCAGAGTGTGAAGATCTACTTTTTCTATAAAAAGGTCATTCTCAATAAAGTAAAGACGTTTCTGATGAAGCTGTTGGTCGAGTAATAAGTGAACTCGTAGCCACTCATGAGTGAGACTTGCCTTTGTTTTTTCATCGGGAATACGGTCAATAATGAGATGAATAGCTGTTAAAGGAGTCTTTACCTCATGAATCCAGGCCAACAACTGGTCTTTCTCATCCTCTAATGATAGTTGATGGTGATTGAACTGATTTTTTAGCAATTCGGTTTGTTTATAGACACTTTTTTCAATGATTTCCTCAAAGGGACTTTCTGCTTGTGGGATCTGAGACAAATCTAGGTTATTCTCCCATTCATCAAACCCTTTGAAAAAACGAGTCTCCTTTTGATATCTGATGAAAAGAAAGATCGAGAATAGGAGAAAGGATAAAAATACAATGTATAGAATGGGTTTAAGCGAGATCGCTGAATCGAGAAAAGCCACAAATACAATTAAGAGATGGATGAAGAAATAAAAGAGAATCCAACTACGGCGTTCCTTTACGAATTCTTTGATCATGAAAGAGATCCCTCTTCGATGGCTATATAACCCTGACCTACTTTGGTTTCTATATAGTGGCCAAGCTGTAACTCATCTAGTTTTTTTCGTAATCGATTGACATTGACCGTTAGTGTATTATCACTGACAAACCGTTCATCATCCCAAAGGCTTTTAATGATCGTCTCGCGGCTCACAATGGCGTTCTTTTTTTCGATTAATATTTTTAAAATGTACATTTCATTTTTCGTCAGCTCTATGGATCCGTTGTTGTTCGTTACTGTATTTTTCTCGTAATCCACTGTAGCACCGCACCATGATTTCAACTCGACTGTATGATTGCTATAGTTGTAGACTCTGCGAAGAATGGCCTGTATTTTCGCAATTAACACGTCAAAATGGAAGGGCTTTTGAACAAAATCGTCTGCTCCTAGTTGCATGCTCATCACCATATCTGTCGGATGATCACGTGAAGAGAGAAAGATGATCGGCACATTGGAATGGGCTCTGATCAGGCGGCACCAGTGAAAACCATCGTATTTTGGAAGTTGAATATCAATGATGACTAGATCAGGCTTTACCTTCGTAAACTCCTCAAGAACGAGGGCAAAGTCTTGGATACCGTGAACTTCATAAGACCACTGTGTCAGTCGGTCTTTTATTTCATGAAAAAGACTAGAATCATCTTCAATTAGAAGAATCTTAAACATACTTGTCACCAACTTTCCTCATCATTGTAACGAAACCTCAAACAAAAGAAAATTGTTTCTATGTAAAAAAATAACAAATAAAGAGTGTTCATATTAAGTGTCCACCCCACACGGACAAAACCACTAATTTTGTCCACGAAGGGTGTCAGACACCATAAAGTGTAGTAGTATATAACGGTATATTATTTGTTCAGGTGCGTGATACATAAATGGGCTTCTCTCTTGATATGAAAACGATATTTGTTATTTTGGTTACGGGTCATGTTTTTACTGTGTTTTTAATTAGTGCTTATTGGCGGGACCATCGAACAGATAAGACGGTTACTACTTTTTTCTTCGCGAAATGTGTTCAGGCCCTTGCCTGGACATTATTAACTTTACGGGGTGGCATTTCGGATGTGTTTACCATCTCGGTTGCCAACACTTTATTGTTTTTAGGGACTTCGTTTGAAATGATTGCGATTCTAAGACTCTTGAACGTGTTAACAAAACGTATAAAAATAGCGTATTTAATTATGACCTTCATAAACATACTTGCTTTTCATTTAGCTATTCTATTTTTTAATATAGAAAGCAACCGGATTGCCATTGCTTCATTTGGCTCCGCTATGCTTATGATTCTACCTGTCTATTATTTAGTATATAAGCGTAAACCCTCTCGATTAAGAAGGATATTAGGTTTGTTTTATTTGTTTTTAGCTTTGGCCTTGTGTGGTAGAGGGATCGTTACGCTAATCTCTACATATACATGGAGCTTTTTTACGCCGGGATTTTTCCAAACTCTTTCTTTCATAGGACTTTATCTTGTGATGCTAATTGGAAACACAGGATTTATCCTCATATTAAAAGAACAAGCGGACCAAGAGCTTATTCGATTAGCCAGTTATGATGACTTAACAGGAGCGTTGAATCGAAGAGTATTTTTTTCAGAAGCGAAAAGGTGCTTATTGGCCTGTTCTAAGAATAAGAAACCCATATCTCTTATTTTGTTTGATATTGATTATTTTAAGAAGATTAATGATAAATATGGACATGATGTAGGAGATCATGTGCTGCGTGAATTGAGCAAGAAGATTCGGGAGTATATCAGCAAAGAGCATTATTTTAGTCGTTTTGGTGGCGACGAATTTGCGATTCTTCTACCAGAAACAGATGAGGAACAATCCATGAAGTTAGCACGGGAAATTTGTAAAGGGATAGAGAGGGAGTCTTTGACTGACTGGGAGCTTTCATACACGGTTAGTATGGGTATACTAACCATTATCCCTACCGAAGAGACAGAACTAGAAACGATGTATGTTGCCTGTGATCAAGCTCTCTATGAGGCAAAAAGAAATGGAAGAAATGGTGTCAGTCGAGGCTTTTTATCTACAGAAGGGTTTGAAGATAACAGGCTTAGTCAAATGTATTAATCAAAATATAGAAAAGGGGAATGTTTGTCCACCCCACGCGGACAAAACAGGCAAAAGTGTCCACGAAGGGTGACAGACACCCATTTTTATTTAAGGGTTTCTTTTGCGGCGCGTTCTCCTGATTCAATGGCACCCTCCATGTAAAGGCGCCATTCATTAGCCGTTTCAGTCCCAGCCCAATGAATAGGTCCAACCGGGTACGTTAAAGCAGTCCCATATTCAGAGATCACTCCGGTCGCAAAATGGGCAGCGTAGCCTCCTCTTGCCCAAGAATCCTCTGCCCAATCCTTTTCATAAACACTGATGGGCTCAAGTGCTTTGCTTCCGAATAAATGGGCAATACAAGCTATAATCTCTTTCCTGCGTGCTTCTTTTGTCAATCGACCCAAACTTCTTGCATATTTTCCCCCGATCAATGCGGTTAGAACTCCATGAGGCTGACCTGGAGTGGTGCTATCCATCGTAGCTCGAATCGGTCCGCAATCGTAGTAAGAGCTGCCAGATAATCCATCTTCTCTCCAAAAGGGCGTGTTATATACGATGACTGATTTTATGATCGATCCTTGACCAACCCGCTGACAAAGCTGTTCTCGAAGTGCAGGCAGTGGGGGATTGTATTGTATTTTTGCGCTGAAAGCAGGAGGGATTGCAACGATGACTTTTTTGCTAGTCCAACACTCGGAGTCGGTGTGGACGGTTGCACCGCTGCCTCTCCACTCAATTTTTCTTACAGGCTGGTTTAAGTAGATATGATCCTGCATAATCTTAGCCATTCGTAGAGGTAAGGTTTGAGCCCCGTTCGTTATCCACATATCTTCAGCAGTCAAAATCTGATCCATTCCACCGGCGGATTGGATGAACCAAAGGATGTCTAAGAAGGAAAATTCGCTAAGCTCAAGGGAGGAAAGCTCTTCACAGAAGATACGAAAGAATGCCTTTCCATATTTTGAGAACATTTGTCTTTCAATCCAGCTGTCCATGGTTAGCGCATCATATTCTCTCATTAAAGATGAATGAAATAATCCTTCTTTCTTGATAAGCTTCGTTAATTGATGGATTTTCTTTCTGGTTAGAAATAAATCTAGCATTCCTTGTGGTGAAACAGGTGGGGGATTTTTTGAACTAAGCATGCGTTTGTTATGTAAATCATATATGATTTTTCCCTGTTTGTATGAAGGGATGGTCTTTATATTGAAAAGTTTCAATAAGGACTGTATACGAGGCTGGAAAGGAGAAATCCATTGGGCACCAAGGTCAATCGTAGATTCTTGATGGGTAATCGTTAATATTCTTCCCCCTATACGGTTTTGGGCTTCTAAAATAGCAAAGCTTTTTCCGTGCTTCCTTAACTCCCATCCAGCAGCAAGACCAGATAGCCCAGCTCCAACAATTACTACGTCTACATGATTTAGCACGATGAGTGCCTCCCGTAAAAGATTTAGCTGCTGAAAATAAAAGATTTAGGCATCGTTAATGTATTTTCCCTCTGTTCCTAAAGAAACATGTACATTTTAATGAATATGTGGTCAAATGAAATGTACTTTACATATTGGCTTAATAAAAAGAATACGTTCGGAAAAATTAGTATTGTAAAGAATTTTTGAAAAGAGGCTGTATGATGGATTTTACAGATTTCACCTTAAGTGAAGAAATATTGAGTACTTTAGCGAGCTTACAATATCAACAACCAACTGAAGTTCAAAGAAAGGTCATTCCACTTGTCTTAGAGGAGCGCGATGTGGTCGTAAAGTCACGTACAGGAAGTGGAAAAACAGCATCCTTCGCCATTCCGATTTGTGAAATGATCGATTGGGCAGAAAATAAACCGCAAGCTCTAGTACTTACCCCTACTCGAGAGTTAGCTGTACAGATCAAAGAAGATTTTATAAATATCGGCCGGTTAAAACGAATCAATGCAGTAGAAGTATACGGAAAGCAATCCTTTATGTATCAAAAAACGAAACTCAAGCAAAAGACTCATGTGGTTGTAGGGACACCAGGTCGACTGCTTGATCATATTCAAAAAGGCACACTTCTACTCGATCAACTTCGCTTCCTTGTCATTGATGAGGCTGATGAAATGCTAAATATGGGCTTTATCGAGCAAGTAGAGGCAATTATAGAGAAGGTTCCAGACAAAAGAATCACGATGCTCTTTTCAGCCACTCTTCCTGATACCGTAAAAAAGCTAGCCCAAAACTATTTACACTCTCCTGTCGAGGTTGAGATTGAACCTTCAAGTACTTCAGTAGGATTAATCGAGCATTCATTATTCTGGGTGGAGGAAAATGAAAAGCTTCAATTATTGCAAAACGTAACGATTATTGAAAACCCGGATAGCTGTATCATTTTTTGCCGGACAAAAGACCGTGTAGATATGGTTGTCGATCATTTAACGGAGCTTGGATATGATTGCGATAAAATACATGGTGGAATGATTCAGGAAGATCGTCTAGATGTGATGAGTGAATTTAAACGAGGAGAGTTTCGTTACCTGATCGCAACCGATGTGGCAGCCCGTGGGATTGATATCGAAAATATTTCACTCGTAGTGAACTTTGATATCCCATATGAAAAAGAGAGCTATGTGCATCGTACAGGAAGAACCGGCCGGGCGGGCTTGAAAGGAAAGGCTACTACTTTTGTGACAGATAGAGAAAAACGATTGTTAGAAGAGATAGAACAATTAATTGGTTTTTCTATTCCACAGAAGGAGAAACCTGCTTCGGGGCAGGTGGAGAGATCACGACCTGCCTTTGAAGAGAAGATTAGTTCCGACCCAGTTATCAAGCAACTAAAAAGCGAGCAGCTAAATAAGGATATCACCAAACTCTATTTTAATGGCGGGAAGAAAAAGAAGCTGCGCGCCGTTGATTTTGTAGGAACCATTTCTAAAATTGATGGTGTATCTGCAGAGGATATTGGAATTATCACGATTCTTGACACGGTCTCTTATGTAGAAATCCTAAATGGAAAAGGGTCACTCGTGTTGTCCGAAATGAAACATACAACGGTAAAAGGAAAACAATTAAAGGTTCATGTGGCAAGAAGATAAGAAGCACTTCCTAGAGGTGCTTTTTTATTTGGAAAAAAGAACAAAACCCATTGACAGAAAATTACTCTTACTTTAATATTATCATTATCAATAATGATAATAAAACAAGGGGGACTTACTATGATAAGCAATGCAACGATCTTGAGCATGGTCGCAGTTATCATATTTTCCATTCTTCTATTTGTAAGTGCCATTCTTTTTACAAAAAAACAGGTAGGAATCTCACTCAAGCCGTTATTAATAGGTAGCATTGGGTTTGTTATTATTACTCAAGTATTAGAGAAACTTCTTCATGTTGTCGTCATAACAAGTTTTCCAAACTATGCTGAACATCCATGGTTATTTGGATTATATGGCGGTTTCGCTGCAGGAATTTTTGAGGAAATGGGACGCTATATCCTTTTTATTTGGCTGTTAAAAAAGTATCAGGATTACAAGGGTGGTCTATCCTTTGGGGTAGGCTGGGGTGGCATTGAAGCAGTAGTAATTGCTCTTTCAACGGTTGTACCATTTCTTATCTTTGCAACCATGATCAATGCAGGTACATTTGATTCATCTATCGGAGCTAGTCTTCCAAGTGATCAGGCAGCAACCATTAAAGAAACATTATTAAATCAGGGAGTTTCTCACTACTTATGGGCAATACCAGAACGCTTCTTTGCCCTCATTATGCAAATCGCTTTCACCTTACTTGTATTAGTTGCTGTTATCAAAAAGAAATTCCAATACGTATTGCTCGCTATAGTCGCTCATGCGGCGATTGATTTTCCTTTAGCTTTCTACCAAACTGGATACATTAAGAGCTTATGGATCATTGAGTTGTACATTGCCTTAATCGGAGTTCTATCTTTCTTTATAATAAAAAGATTAAGAAAATTGTTGATTGGGTAAAAATACCTGAGGCAAAAGTCTGTTTTAATAAAGTATAATAAAAGAAAAACTGTAAAAGGCAAACTTCTCCGAAAGGGAAGGACGCAAAGCCGTGAGCCTAATCGCATGTCATGCGAATGGTCGTCAGGTTGCCAGGTCTCATTTTGTGAGCCTCGGCTTGCAGAATGGGGGAACGTGAAATGAAAAAGCTCGTTGTATCAATGATAATTGTTTTGCTTTTTTCAATTGGAGGCTTTGGATCAAAAATGAGTGCTTCTACTGTAGATCGCTCCACATGGCTTTGGAATCCGTGGGAAATTGTGAGTAATGAAACAGGAACCTTAAGCTTTCTTGAACAAAAGCAAATCAACAAAGTCTATGTACAAATTGATCGAGATATCCCAATGAATGTATACCGTAGCTTTATTACGAAGGCATCAGTAAAAGGGATAAAAGTATATGCTCTAGACGGAGCACCAAGCTGGGTAGCTCCAAAAGGATATCGAAATCAAGATGCGTTAATGAATTGGTTAAAAACCTATCAAGCAGGGTCAACCGCTTCTCAAAAATTTACGGGTATTCATTTAGATGTAGAGCCCTACTTATATAGTGGTTGGAATACGAATAGAGCGGCAACTGTTAAAAGTTATCAAGAACTGATAACAAAAGCGAATACCTCTGCTGCAGGATTAAAACTACCTCTTGAAGCGGACCTGCCATTTTGGTTTGATGAAGTTTCTTATAACAATACGTATGGTAAAGGAAATCTAGCAGAGTGGGTCATTACAAAAACGAATAGTGTAACGATTATGGCATACCGTGATACAGCTCCTGCCATCATTGAAATTGTGAAAAATGAAGTAGCCTTTGCTGGGAAACATAATAAGGCATTAGTAATCGGTGTAGAAACAGGTGCAACAGACGAAGGAGATATGATTTCCTTTTTTGAAGAAGGAGAAGCATACATGAACGAGCAGCTTGCTTCTGTTGCCTCCCATTACGGAACAACCCTTGGATATAAGGGGATTGCTATCCACCATGTGGGAAGCTGGAAGACAATGAAACCATAAAGAACTATGAAAGCACTCAATCAAAGAGTGCTTTTTTGTTCATATTCATCCCTTTTTCTTGTCTAAAAAACATCATATACTTTGTTTAAAGATTGGAAACAGGGAGGGCGCTGTTTATGAACCTGAAACATTTACAATATTTTCGTGTGCTAGCCAAAACACAGCATTATACAAAAGCAGCAGCTCAGCTATATATCACACAACCAAGTCTTAGTCAGGCAATAGGCGAGCTTGAAAAAGAATTAAGTATAAAGTTATTTGAAAAGGTTGGTCGAAATATAAAGCTGACAAAGTACGGCCAATATTTTTTAACCTATGTGGAAAACGGATTAGAGGAGCTTGAAAAGGGTGAAAGGAATCTTCAAAAGCTCACCAATGCCAATACGGGTATCATTGACTTAGCATTCATTTTCTCCTTAGGCGCCGATTTTGTCCCATCGATTATTCAGTCCTTTATGGAAGCGAATGAGGGCGGGCAAGTGACGTTTTCGTGCATTCAAGGAACGACACAGAGTATCATCCAAGGCTTAAAGGAAGAAAATTATGACCTAGCTTTTTGTACGTATGCGGAACATGAACCAGAGATTGATTTTATTCCATTATTGAAAAGAGATATTGTGTTAATCACCCATAAAGATCACCCATTAGCATCAAAAGCTTCAGTGGAATTAAAGGATATTGCTGAGGAAAAATTCGTTTGTTTTAACAAGAAAAGTCTATTTCGTCCCGTAATCGATCAATTGTTTACAGATGCGGGGATCACTCCATATATTTCTTGTGAAGTAGCAGAAGATACAGCATTAGTGGGCTTAGTGGCAGCAAAACAAGGAGTGGGAATCCTTCCAAGATCCTCAACTCTAGACCTGTTTGATATTAAAGTACTACCTTTTCAGGAGCCACTTCCAGAACAGATTATCTACATGGCGAGTGTGAAAAATCGTTACCTATCGCCTGTAGTAGAGAAGTTTAAAGGTTTTATAGAAAGAAATTCGCTTAACTAAAGAGTCTTTTTTTGTCATTTTTCATAGGGTAAGCCTATAGATCTCGCAAAAAAACCGATTGGTATTTATGGATTGTCTGTTTTAAAATAGTCGTATAAACAAGTTTGTGAAATAATGAGCAAGAGGGAGAGGGAATCTATGATGAAAAAAGTACTAATGTTAAACGGTGTGAATCTTAATATGTTTGGAAAACGTAATCCGAAGGTGTACGGAACTATTACCCTAGATGAAATTAATGAAAACATGAAAAAGTTAGCAGAAGAGTTAGATCTAGAACTTGAAACATTCCAAACGAACTGTGAAGGAGAAATGGTAGATCGCATTCATCAAGCCTATCGTGAGAAGGTCGATGCAGTGATTATTAATGCTGGTGCATGGACTCACTATAGCTACGGAATTCGCGATGCTTTAGATATTTTAGAAGTACCGTTTATTGAGATTCATATGTCTAATATCCATGCAAGAGATGAATTTAGACATCGTTCTGTATTCGCAGATATTGCTAAAGGTCAGATTAGCGGTTTTGGATGTGACAGCTATTTATTAGGGTTAAGAGCAGCAAAAACTCTTATTGATGAAAAGCAATTGCAAGAAGCTTAAAACAAAAAGCTAGCAGGCCCATGAATAAAGGGTTCCGTTTTCGTGTACTTTCTTAATTAAATACACAAGACAAGACGTATGAATTGGCATACGTCTTGTCTTTATTTATTAACGTTTCTACGAAATCCCATTAACTTTGACATAGCAATTGACATCATTATTAAGATGGACAATAAGTATTGTACAATTAAAAAAGAGGGTAAAAACTTATGTCATCTTCCAGTGCCGTTTCGATCTTTATAAACTGGTCGATAAAAAGCTGCTGATTCCCACATCTAGGTTTAAGAGGGTCCGCACTTATCGGTTGGGGGATCAGGTTAAGCACCCGAGCTGATAAATAGACGGAGAAATTCCGCTTAATTAGTAATTATTATTAAAAAAGGCTTAAATAGACGGAGAGATTCCGCCTATTGGCTCGAAAAATGCCAAAATGGGGGATTTTGCTTTGCATAAGCGGAAATCCTCCCCTTATTTACCCAGAAACGAGCGCCATTCTGCATTTAACCGAAAAATCTCCGCTTATTTTACTTTTGCTAGTTACTCGATTAAGGCCAAGACATCTTATTTAAAAGGGAGTGAGTTTTATCTCAAAAATCCAAGAGAACCTCATTTTGATGCATTACGGTGAACCGTATCACAGGTAAGTGAGGTTTTATATAAATACCGTTTTTGTATTCATAATAAAGAAACTCGCCAATTACTATGGCGAGTTTTACTTTTTTATATACGAATAACGATGCCAATACGACTGTCATTTCGGCACGTATTTTAAGAAAAGTACTTCAAAACGGAACCCTTTAGCCCATGAACTGCTAGCTTTGTTATTTCAGATACGAACGTAGTTGTTGTAATTTGGCTTTTCCGAAGTGACCCTCTAAGGTTGTTAAGGCACTTTCCACTACAAATTGCCTCTTATTATTAGGTTGCAAAAGCTCCTCCAGAATGAAATCGAGTAGCTCTGAATACTTCTCGAATTCAGAAACGTTCATCAGTTCCTTTTTAAGAGACATAATTTCAAATGTTACCTTTTCTTTATAGGATTGCTCTTTCTTATGACAGGAGGGTGACCATTCTTCTAATAACTCAGGAGCTAGAAGTTGTTCCTGAGTTTCTCCTACATCCTTTATAAATGTTAATAATCGATTCACGGAATACCGTACGACTCGTTCCGGATTACTATATAATTTATTTGCCTTTCGTTCATATTTTAGATTATGGTGCAAAATAGCAGTAAACATAATAGCCCCGTCAAGAAGGTAGAGTTTTTTACTCTCTCCAAAAATATCATTTAGCCGTTCATATACCCATCTTAATAGTCTTAATTGAATATTACTGATAAACTTCTTTAACTCTACATCATTTAAAAATAACACCTCTTCATACAGAGGAATTAGGTTTGTGGCACGATGTGTCTTAACTTGAAGTGTCATTTGTTTAATAAATATCTCAATATCTGACGGATCTTTTCCAATTAATAGTTGGTTTCTTTCATGCTCAAACTTTTTTTGTATGTCTCGGAAAATGGCCATGAGTAGTTCGTTTTTGGAAGAAAAGTAATTATAAAATGTTCCTTTTGAAATACTACTATAATCTAAAATGTCTTGAATGGAGGTTGCTTGAAACCCTTTTTCTACAAAAAGCTGATGTGCGGTATTTATAACGTGCTGCTTCCGATCATTCATCGTATCACCTAAATTAGTATTTGGACTCACTGTATAAATGTATAGTAACTTATTTTTCTGAAGGTTACAAACCCATTATTTAGCTGTGTTTTTCCATTGCATTTTTTGTACTGAGGGTATAATATATGTAAAGTATATAACATAAGTATATTTTATTGGACTTATAGTATAGGAGGAACATACATGGCTGAAAAACAAGATAAACGGCCGCCATACGGAATTATTGGAGTTCTGTTAATTGGGGCGTTCATTACGTTTTTAAATAACACTTTATTAAATATTGCTTTGCCATCCATAATGAAGGATTTAGAGATAGAAGCTGCAACGGTTCAATGGTTAACTACTGGCTTTATGCTTGTTAACGGGATATTAATTCCGGCTACTGCCTTCTTGATACAGAAATATTCTGTTCGAAATTTATTTTTAGTCGCCATGAGTTTATTCACGATCGGTACACTAGTGGCTGGTGTGGCTCATGAATTTCCGATTCTTTTAGCTGGACGTATGCTTCAAGCATCAGGATCTGCCATTATGATGCCATTGCTTATGAACGTAATGCTCGTTAGCTTCCCAATTGAAAAAAGAGGAACAGCGATGGGGGTATTTGGTTTAATCATCATGTTTGCCCCAGCCATTGGACCAACATTATCTGGATGGATTATCGAACACTATGATTGGAGAATGCTTTTCCACTTTATTACACCTATTTCAGTATTAGTGGTATTAATCGGATTCTTCCTTTTAAAAGATAAGAAAGAAAAGAGCAATCTTCGTTTAGACTTTTTCTCATTAGTTTTATCAAGTATAGGATTCGGTGGAATACTGTACGGATTTAGCTCGGCGGGAAGCAAGGGCTGGGACAGTCCGCATGTGTACCTGGCTATTGCAGTCGGTTTCATTTCGCTAGTAGTATTTATTTTAAAACAAATAAAGCAAGACAATCCATTGTTAAACTTTAGAGTGTTTAAATATCCAATGTTTGCCTTGTCATCTTCTATATCCATGGTAACAAACATGGCATTATTCTCAGGAATGATCCTTATTCCGATTTATGTTCAAACGATTCGTGGAATTTCTCCACTGGACGCGGGGTTAATGCTCCTACCAGGTGCCATCGCAATGGCTATTATGTCTCCTATTACGGGGAGATTGTTTGATAAATTTGGTGGTCGAGTATTGGCGCTAATTGGTTTAGGAATCACTGTTATCACTACGTATGAGTTTAGTCAGCTAACGGTGGACTTAAGCTATACTCACTTAGTAATACTTTATACGGTTCGAATGATTGGGATGTCATTTGTTATGATGCCTGTTTCAACAAACGGATTAAATCAGCTTCCGACTCGTTTCTATCCACATGGTACGGCAATGAACAATACGTTAAACCAAGTGGCTGGGGCAATCGGAACGGCATTACTAGTTACGGTTATGTCTAATCGTACAGAAACACACGCCAAAGAACTTGCTGACGAAGCCATGAAGACGGCTGCAGGTCAAGGAGCAGCTCAACCAACTGCTGAAATGATCGCTCAAATGAAAGAGCAGATTATGATGAAGGCAATGCTCGAAGGAATTAACGATGCATTTCTAGTGGCTACAGGGATATCTATTGTTGCATTCATCCTCGCATTCTTTATCAAACGTGCAACACAAGCGGAGGATCCGATAGAAGAAAAAGAAGAGCCAAACGTTGTATCTGCAAAGCTAGCTGAAAACTAATAATCGTACGGAAGACCCTCAAAATTGAGGGTCTTTTTTGCAGAATAGATTCACTAGATATGATTACACTAACTACGTACATATTAAATAGAAGGAGGTTTTACTATGCAAGGTTATGATAACCAAGGGTTTTCTCCAGATGAGTTTAAACTTTCTAAGTCTGGATTCGATCCTGCAATGCCTGGACACACGAATCAGCATATGAATGAAATGATATTAAGACAAGAACCAAGAACGGCTCGTAAAGAAGGATCTGGGATCAGTCTTCCTTATGAAACGAGACTCGAAATGGGACTTCAGCTTGATGAACACCTATGTGCCCTAAATGTAGCTTTACACCAGTACACGAAGCACCACTGGTTAACGGAAGGGGCAGAGTCGTTTGGAAGTCTGCATCATATACTTGATGAACATATTGATGTAACGGAAAAGCATATTGATGATGTAGGGGAAAGAGTGGCTAGACTTGGAGTGGTACCTACTGCTCATCCAGTAACGCAACACGAAATCTCTTATATTAAGCATGAAGTAGAGGGGCGTTACACGGTACGTGATTACCTTCGAAATGATCTTGAACACGAAATAAAAATCCAAGGCATGATGAGGAAGACGATTAAACGTGCACATGAATTAAATGATTTTGGAACTGTTCAAGTGTTAGAGGACATCCTATTAAAGAGAGAGGATCTAGGATATCATCTATGGAGTCTCCTAGAAGATGATACTCTTGTTCGCGGCATGACGCATTTACTGGATGAAAACAATAACATTGCACATAACCGCCATTTAAACGATAATTTACCGAACTAATATGGATAGGAAAAGACGATTGGGCTTTTTAGCCAGTCGTCTTTTTTATATCCCTGTGTAAGTAATTGCTTGGAGAAAGTAGCTGATTGCCATATGATAAACATAGTACATATATTTGCTAAGAATTGGGTGTTGTAGATGAACATATTACTTGTCGAGGATGATAAAATCATTGCTTCAGGCCTTGAATACTCTCTCCAGCAGGATCAGTTTTCAACCATACTTTGTTACAATGTGGAATCAGCAAAGAAGGTAATAAAGGAAAAACTCAATGAAATTGATCTCTGTTTATTTGATTTATCACTACCAGACGGAAGTGGTTATGACCTTTGTCGATTGGTAAAAGAACATAGTGATGTGCCTGTTATCTTTTTAACTGCTATTGATGATGAGGGGAATGTGGTCATGGGGCTAGATATGGGGGCGGATGATTATATTACAAAGCCATTCAGAATTCGTGAGCTTTTATCTCGTATAAACACTGTATTACGACGCTATCAAAAGCAGACACAGTCAATGTTGGACATTGAATCCATTCGCATCAATACCCTTGAGGGGAAAGTATATAAAAATGGGATGGAGGTTCAAGTAACCGCCCTAGAGTATCGCCTTCTCCTAATTTTTGCGAACCATTATGGGCAAGTGCTTTCAAGGAGCCAGTTATTAGAACAGATTTGGGATGTGGCTGGTGACTTTGTTAACGATAATACGCTGACCGTTTACATAAAAAGACTAAGAGAAAAGCTAGAGGATGATCCGCAAAACCCAACGATTATCAAAACCATTCGCGGATTAGGATACAAGATGGGAGAGTAGTATGTTAAGAAATCGAGAATTTCAGCTTTTTGTTATATTGCTTTTCCTGATTGGGGGAACAGCTACGGTGGTCGCCTCTCTATCCCTTTTACAGCCAGTAGTACTCATGGTACTAACATCTCTCCTTTTTATCGCTTGTAGCATCGCTTTTACTTATTGGCGCTATGGGGAAATTAAGCAACTCTCAGGATATCTTCGAAAAATAAGCTCAGGTGAACCGTCACTTGATATTCGTGACAACTATGAGGGAGAACTTAGTATTTTAAAAAGTGAAATATACAAAGTAACCATCATGCTTTCTGAGCATAAAGCACTGCTGCAAAGGGATAAGGTACACTTAACTGATGCGATATCTGATATCTCCCATCAGTTAAAGACGCCTTTAACCTCTATGATGGTAATGGCTGACTTACTAAGTGCCTCTACCTTATCAGAAGGAAAGAGGAAGGAATTTACGAATAATATTCAGGTCCAGTTAGAACGAATTGAATGGTTAGTATCTTCTTTATTAAAGCTATCAAAACTAGATGCAGGGACCATCGCGTTTAAGAAGGATCAAGTAAACGTGAAGCAGCTTATTGAAAAATCGGTAGAACCATTATTGATTCCTATGGATATAAAAGACCAGAAATTAATCATTGATGGGGAAGACGGTGTTTCCTTTTTAGGTGACTTCCATTGGACACAGGAGGCACTCATTAATGTGTTGAAAAATGCCGTGGAGCACACAAAAGAAGGTGGAGAGATACGGATTCATTATGCTGAGAATCCCCTTTTTACAGAAATTTCGGTTGCTGATAATGGGGAGGGAATTGCGAAGGCTGATCTTCCGTATGTGTTCCAGCGTTTTTATAAAGGGAAAAATGCGAGCGAAGAGAGTGTGGGAATTGGATTAGCGATGGCACACAGCATGATTACAAGGCAGAATGGAACACTTGAGGTAAAAAGTAAAGAAGGGCTCGGAACCACGTTTCTTTTTAAAATATATAAATAATAGCCTTAAGTGACAAAATTGTCACCTTATTAGTCACTTGATAGTCATTTTTGGCCGATATACTAAAATGTATCAAGGGCCTAATGGAGGGACAGGATGGAAATTTTACGTATTGAACATTTATCTAAGGTGTATGGAAAAGGAGAAACAGCGGTTAAGGCGCTCGATGATGTGTCTTTTTCCATTAATAAAGGGGAATTTGTGGCCATTATTGGGCCATCGGGTTCTGGGAAGTCTACACTGCTACATCTTCTAGGTGGTGTCGATAGACCAACAAGCGGGAAGGTATTTGTTGATAACACAGATATCTATGAGCTAAATGAAACACAGCTAGCAATTTTTCGAAGAAGACAAATCGGACTAATCTATCAATTTTATAATTTAATTCCTATTTTAACAGTGGAGGAGAACATCACGCTTCCTCTTCTCTTAGATGGACATCAAGTGGATAAAAAGCAGTTTGAAGAGATTGTGAGTATTTTAAATATACAAAATCGATTGCTCCACCTGCCTAATCAGCTTTCGGGTGGACAGCAGCAGCGTGTGTCCATTGGACGTGCATTAATTAGCAATCCAGCTATTATGCTAGCAGATGAACCAACCGGTAATCTAGATAGTAAAAATAGTGAAGAGATTATCGATTTATTAAAGAGATTTAATAAAACGTACCAACAGACGTTGATCGTCATTACCCATGACGAGCGAATTGCCCTACAGGCTGATCGGGTCATTGCAATAGAAGATGGCAAGATCACCAAGGATGAGGTGATTCGTCCGTGAATATTGTCAATAAGCTAACGATTAGGCATTTGAAGCAAAATAAGAGAAGGACGTTGGTCACAATCATTGGGGTGATTATTTCAGTCGCAATGGTGACTGCCGTGACCACATTAGGGGCTTCTTTTTTAGATTTAGCAAAAAGACAAGCTATCTCAAATGATGGGGAATGGCATGTTGTTTATGAGGATGTAAATCTGGAGCAGGTAGAAGCGATCAAGTCAGATGAAGAAACAAAAAAGCTGATCCTTTCAAGTGACCTTGGCTACGCTCCTCTGGAAGGAAGCCAAAATGCATATAAACCTTACCTATTTGTGAAAGGCTTTAGTTCGGAAGGGTTTGAACAGTTTCCGATTGAGTTAAGTGAAGGTCGGTTACCGGAAAATGAAAATGAAATTATCATTAGTGATTCGATTGAATCCAATGGCAAGGTGCCATTAAATATTGGAGATCAGCTTACCTTACCTGTTGGAGACCGTATGTTGGTAGATGAGGCAGGAAATCAAACAAAGTTTGACCAACAGACCGATCTGCAGATGATGGAAGAAGAAATCATTGAAGAGCTGCAAAATCAAGAAACGCATCAATATACCGTCGTTGGAGTGATGAAAAGAGTTTCATGGGAACTAAACTGGGCTCCAGGTTATACGGTAATCACTAGTATTGATAAGTCCGTGTTAGATGAGAATGGTTCTGTTAATGCGGTAGTTGTATTAGAAAAGGTGAAGAAGTCATTATTCAAACACGCGGAACAGCTTGCAAAAGAAAATGATATTTCAAAGGTTGATTTTAATAGTGAATTGCTTCGTTATTATGGTGTTTCGGACGATGATAATCTGAACCGAACGTTATATTCATTATTAGCGATTATTATGTCTGTTATTATCATTGGTTCAGTGGCTCTAATTTATAATGCCTTTGCGATTTCTGTTTCTGAACGTGCTCGCCATTTAGGGATGCTTTCTAGTGTAGGAGCTACCAAAAGTCAAAAGAGAAACTCTGTGTTTTTTGAAGGTTTCATCATTGGTTTAATAAGTATACCAATCGGTCTCTTGTCAGGAATTGGAGGGATGGGTGTTACCTTTTGGTTTATTAATCAGTTTCTTGAAGGGGCGCTTGGTGTTTCGGTATCTCTAGAATTAACGATCACAGCGTATTCCATCATAGGTGCTTGCCTTGTATCAATGCTGACCATCTTTATCTCTACGTTTATACCGGCGAGAAAGGCTTCTAAAATAACAGCTATCGATGCCATTCGTCAAACAGCAGATATCAAGCTTACTGGTAAAACCGTAAAGACATCAAAATTCATTCGTCGAATGTTTGGAGTGGAAGCAGAAATCGGGCTGAAAAATTTAAAGCGGAACAAGGGTAGATACCGGGTGACTGTTTTTTCACTTGTTATCAGTATTGTCTTATTTTTATCCGTTTCGTTTTTTACCGATAGTTTAAAAAAGTCTTTATTACTATCTCAGGATGGGATTAACTATGATATTCAGATTGGAGCTTCGGAAGCATCCATATCTAATGTGGAAGTGCTTTTTGAAAATATTCGGACACTCCCTGATGTAACCAACTCTAGTACGATGAGAAGGCTGGATCTAGCTACGTTAGTCGAGAAAGAAAAGATTCCAGACGAATTAGTAGAAACAATGGGGATTGAGGATGGGAAGGCTACGTACTATCTCAGTCTAATTGGTCTCGATGAAAAAAGCCTAAAAGAATATGCTGATCAGGTAGGGGTAGATGTTAGTCGGTTGACTGATGCAAATCATATTTCGGGTATTATTGTTGACACTATTTCTTATCAAGATGGGAAAACAGGTAAGTTTATAGAAACCAAGAGCATAAAAACGTCAGTCGGTGAGAAGGTAGAACTGCTTTCCCAAGATTTTGACACTGGTGAGATAATGCCTTTAGAGAAACATCTTGAGGTAGCTGGATTGACCGATCAGTTGCCAATGGGAGTATACTCATCAGGAGTGGGTGGTCTAAATATTATTGTTTCTGATCAAGTCATTGATCAATTGGTGAATGAGAAATTAGCCGATAATCTACAGACTGAACTCTTTTTAATGTCAGATGATCCATTGAAGACACAGCAAGAAATCGAGGATATGAAGGAAACGAATCTTTATATTTATAATGTGTACCAAAGTAGACAGCGGGAAGAACAGTTAGTGATGCTATTGTCTATTTTTACGTATGGTTTCATTGTACTCATTACGGCTATTTCAATAGCTAATATATTCAATACGATTTCCACTAGTATTTCCTTAAGGAAGCGGGAATTTGCGATGTTGAAATCAGTGGGAATGACTGCAAAAGGCTTTAATAAAATGATTAGCTATGAAAGTATTTTCTATGGATTAAAAGCACTGCTGTATGGGTTACCGATCAGTATGGGTATCATGTTCCTCATTTATAAAGGGACTATGAATAGTTTTACGTACCCGTTTTGGATTCCGTGGCTTAGTCTTGGGATTTGCTTTGTCTCGGTATTTGTAATTGTCGGATCAGCCATGCTGTATTCCATCGCGAAAGTGAAGAAGGATAATATTATTGAGGTATTGAGGCAGGAGAATATTTAGATTAAGGAGATGAACATTTGCATGGGGCGATGTTCATCTTTTTTTATAGAGGGAGCCTGAGGAAAATGGGAATCGGAGGCGGCGAAATTTCGGATGGCAAATAAAGTCCGGGAATAGCAAATAAATTTTTCGAATCGCAAATAAAATCTGGGAATCGCAAATAAATTTTTCGAATCGCAAATAAAATTCGGAAATCGCAAGTAAATTCTTCGGATCGCAAATAAATTATTAAAATCGGTAAAAAATCCAAAAATAGAGTAAAAAATCTACTAATCCCCGAAGAAAATCAATAAAAAAATTAAGTTTAGCTGTAATTTTCACACGATTTATTAAAAAATATTTAAAAATCTACCATCCCTATAAAAACAACAATTCTCTCCTTCACCTCCTAAAGTCAACAACAATATTTTACCAAAACAAACATTTTCTACTTGCTAATCTACTAAACTACCGTTACTATTAAATTTGTAATATCTAGATATAGATATATAAATGTGAAAACTTAACTATATATTGTGTTGTTTGCCTTAAGATTAGATGCCGTACGGCTTAATTGGGAATCTGGTGAGAGACCAGAGCTGCCCCCGCAACTGTAAATGCTGACAAAATGAACAGACCACTGTGTAGATTGCTTACCGATGTAGGTGCCTAGATGGGAAGGGTTCAAAGTAGAGTGAAGCATAAGTCAGGAGACCTATCTTACTTAAGATGTTTCAACTTTCTCGGGGATTGGGAAGATGAGACGATGGCGACAGAAGACAAAATCAGATCAATGCCTTTTTGTCTTTTGCTGAAATCGTTTCATCCGCTCAAGGACTACTGAGCGGATTTTTTATTTTCAGGAGGGACGATCATGACAGTAGTAGATTTGCAAGAAGAATATAAGTCAGTGTTAAAAGCAATTGAAGAGTGTTCTGTAACCTATCAGCTTGATACATCTGACATGACTAGAATGGTAAATGAATTAGAGGTAGCTAAAAAAGATGTGAGCCAACAAGCTTTGTTTTACTCCTTAAATAACATTGCCATGGACCAGCCAGATTGGACATTTGTTGCCGCGCGCATATACTTAACAGAACTTTACAAACAGGCTTCGCAAAATAGAAACTATGATTCATCACATACATATGGGAATTTTTATGAATTGCTAGTCACGTTAACAGAGAAAGGCATTTACTCTCCTAAACTACTGCAAATGTATACGGAGGAAGAAATTATACAATTAGCAGGGGCAATCGATCCAGAAAGAGATAAGCTTTTCAACTATATTGGTCTGTTTTTATTTGCTGACCGTTACCTTGCAAGAGATCATGACAGAAGAGTATACGAACTCCCTCAAGAACGCTTCTTAGTCATTGCAATGACTATCATGATGAACGAGTCGAAAGAAAAAAGGGTAGAGCTAGTAAAAGAGGCGTACTGGGCATTAAGCCATCTATATATGACAGTCGCAACACCAACTCTATCAAATGCCGGTAAGAGCTTTGGTCAGCTTTCGTCATGTTTTATTGATACAGTCGATGATTCGCTAGATGGTATTTATCTAAATAACTGGGATATTGCTCGCTTAAGTAAGGAAGGTGGCGGCATCGGAATCTATTATGGAAAGGTTCGTGCTCTCGGTTCTGATATTAAAAGATTCAAGGGAATGTCTTCAGGGGTAGTACCTTGGATCCGCCTGATTAATGATACAGCCGTTAGTGTGGACCAGTTAGGTCAAAGACAAGGTGCGGTTGCCATCTACTTAGATGTATTCCACAAAGACGTGATGAATGGCTTCCTTGAACTAAAGACCAATAATGGGGATGAGAGAAGAAAGGCTCATGATATTTTTACAGGAGTCACCATCCCAGATTTATTTATGGAAAAGCTTCAAGAGAAGGATGAAAACGGCAGAAGTGTTGGGGAATGGCATACGTTTTGTCCACACCAAGTAAAGCAGCTGATGGGCTGGAAGGACGAGAACGGAAACCCGCTTGGTCTTGAAGACTTTTATGATGAAAAAGATCGAAAGTATTTTACGGAAAAATACGAAGAAGCCGTGAATCAGCCTCTTTTACCAAGAAAAACCTACCGAGCGATGGATATTATGGCCCGAATTATGGTGGCTCAGCTTGAAACAGGTACGCCTTATATGTTCTACCGAGATGAGGTAAATCGTCAAAATCCGAACAAGCGTGCAGAAGGAAGAACATCCATCTACTGTAGCAATTTGTGTACAGAAATTGCCCAAAACATGTCGAGTACCACGATTGTAAAAGAATACAAGGATGAAGATGGCAATCTAGTCATCGTGAGAAAGCCAGGCGAGTTTGTTGTATGTAATCTATCTTCTATCAATCTACCGAAGGCTTATCGTGCGAATGAGCTTGAACGGTTAATAGCGATTCAAGTGCGTATGTTAGACAATGTCATTGATCTGAATACCATTCCGGTCGGACAAGCTGAATTAACCAATCAAAAATATCGAGCGGTCGGGCTAGGTACGTTCGGATGGCATCATCTGTTGGCCTTACAATCGATCCATTGGGAATCAGAGGAAGCGGTCCAGTTTGCCGATGAACTATATGAAGATATTGCCTATTATACGATCCGAGCTTCTATGGAGCTTTCAAAAGAAAAAGGATCATTCAGCCAATTTGAGACTTCTGAGTGGGCTACAGGAAAATACTTTGAACGAAGAAACTACACTTCTGAGCGCTGGAGTGAGCTAAAGGAACAAGTAAAGACAAGCGGTATTCGTAATGGCTGGCTGATGGCGATTGCACCGAATTCTTCCACTGCGAAAATTGGCGGATCTACAGATGGAATTGATCCGTTGTACGCAGTTGAATATGCGGAGGAAAAGAAGAACTTTAAGTTCAAGGTAACCGCACCTGACTTGAATCATCGCACATACACGTACTACCGAAGAGCAAGGCATGAATTAGACCAAGTGTGGAGTATTCGCCAAAATGCTGCTCGTCAACGCCATATCGACCAATCAATCAGCTTTAACTTGTATGTGAGACACGATATTAAGGCAAAAGACTTACTTCATTTACACATAGAAGCATGGAAGCAAGGCTTAAAAACAACGTATTACGTAAGAAGTACTTCACAGTCAGAAATTGAAGAATGTGAAGCTTGCCATAGCTAAGGTTTGAAAGGAGAAGTGACTATGTCAATCAACGCCCCATTAAATAAAATCAAACTGTTGAATCCTACGTTTCCAAATCGTTCAACAGGTATTATTAACGGACAATCTTCTGGTCTATTAAACTGGAATGATATCGCCTACCCACAAATGTATGATTTGTATCAAACATTGCTGTCTAATTTTTGGAAGGCGCAAGAGATCAATATGCAAGATGATATTAAACAGTGGGATTCATTGTCCTCACACGAAAAGGATATCTTTTTACGGGTCAATACGCAGCTTGCCTCCCTTGATAGCCTTCAAACACCAACGATGAGTCAAGTACTAGATTATGTGACCGATTCTAGCTTCAAGGCCATCTTTGCTGTAATCGCTCAACAGGAAGCCGTTCATAACGAATCGTATTCATATATATTAAGTTCATTGGTTCCGGTCAGTGAACAAAATGCCCGCTTTAACCAGGCGAAGGATGATCCGATCGTACAAAAGAGAAACCAGCTGATCTTGGATGCGTATGAAAAGTTCCGTTCACATCCATCCGCTCAAAACCTCTATGAACTTGGGATTAACTCCATTATTTTAGAAGGGATCTACTTCTATGCGGGCTTTGCCTTTTTCTACAATCTTGCTCGTCAGCAAAAGATGTTAAAGACAAGTACAATGATCAGCTATATCCAAAGAGATGAGATGCAGCATGCGTATTTTATTTCTCAGTTTGTACGTATTATGTTAACGGAAAATCCAGAGCTAAATAGCGAGGAAAACATTCAATATGCGTACGATCTCATCAAAGAAGCGGTGGATTTAGAGAAAGAATGGGCTGGAGAAATTTTAAAAGACATCAACGGAATTGACTTGGAAGAATTCGGACAATACGTAGAGTATTTGGCCAATAAAAGACTTCGTCAATTAGGTTTGGATCACCTTTATGGTGACCGTGACAACTCCATGCCATGGATTCAAGTGTTTAGTGACGAAATGATCAATGAAACCAAGTCAGACTTTTTCGAGCAGAAATCCCGTACCTATACAAAGGTGACGCAGTCCAATGGCTTTGACGAATTATAAGGGAAAAGTAGCGATTGTCTATTCATCTGTCACGGGGAATACAGAAGAACTTGTTCGTATGGTAGCAAGCTGCTTTCAATCACGGTCTGTATCTACTGATTTGTTTCGAGTAGAAGATTTTCTCCTCGCTAACATCCACGATTATGATGGTTTGGTCATTGGGACCTACACTTGGGGCAATGGAGAAATTCCAGTAGAAATGATGCCTGTGTACCAAGAAATAGAACGTCAAAATGTTCGGCAACTTGCCACGAGCGTGGTTGGAACAGGAGATTCCTTTTATCCTTCTTTTTGTGGAGCGGTGGATGAATTTAGGGATATGCTCTATGTGCATACCTCTTTAGTAGCCACGTTAAAGGTGGAATTACAACCACAGTTCAAGGATTATGAAAAATGTGAAAAATTGGTTGAGTTAATGATAGAAAGAATTCAAAGTCAAACTTATAGTACAGTGTAAAAAGAAAGGTAGTGGGCTCTTGTCCACTACTTTTTTTAATGGATGTTTTTGTGATTTTTCTGATTTATTTTAATTGTAACACAAGGTAATACATGGTATTTTAAATATATGTTAGGTTTTATTACATGGATTGTTAGAAAATAAAACATTTTTTGTCATAAATAGAGTAGGGAGGGTTTGGAGTGAAACTGACATCACGCGAGATGGAAAAGTTAATGATTGTTGTTGCCGCAGATCTTGCTCGTCGCAGACAAAATCGTGGATTGAAGCTTAATTATCCGGAAGCGATAGCGATCATCACTTACGAAGTATTAGAGGGAGCAAGGGACGGAAAAACAGTAGCTCAATTAATGAGTTACGGATCTACCATTCTATCAAAAGAGGACGTGATGGAAGGTGTTGCAGAGATGATACCGGATATTCAAGTGGAAGCTACCTTCCCGGATGGAACAAAGCTTGTGACTGTACACGACCCAATACGATGAAGAGGAGAGAATAAGTTGATACCTGGTGAATACGTACTGAAAACAGAACCGATTATCTGTAATGAAAATAAAGAGTCTATTACGATTCAGGTGTTGAACAGAGGAGATCGCCCCATTCAGATTGGCTCTCATTTTCATTTTTATGAGGTGAATAAGGTATTGCAATTTGATCGCCAGCAAGCGTTTGGAAAGCATTTAGATATTCCAGCAGGGACGGCTGTGAGATTTGAGCCGGGAGATGAAAAAGAGATAGAACTGGTCTCCTTCTCAGGAGAGCAGAAGGTGTATGGTTTGAATAATTTAACGAATGGCTCTATTGCAAAGGGGGAGAAATAGGTGAGCTTTCGCATCTCTCGAAAACAATACAGTGATATGTTTGGACCAACCGTTGGTGATGCAGTAAGGCTAGCTGATACTGAGCTTTTTATTGAGATTGAGAAAGATTTTACTACGTACGGTGACGAAGTGAAGTTCGGCGGTGGAAAGGTCATCCGTGATGGGATGGGGCAGCATCCCTTAGCTACAAGCGAAAAGACAATGGACCTTGTGTTCACCAATGCCATTATCGTAGATTACACCGGCATCTATAAAGCAGATATTGGTGTGAAAAATGGCTATATTGCTGCGATCGGTAAGGCGGGAAATTCACTATTAATGGATAACGTAAATGTACCCGTTGGAGCGGGTACGGAAGTGATTGCGGCTGAAGGATTGATTGTGACAGCAGGTGGAATTGATGCACATATCCACTTTATTTGTCCACAACAAGTGGAAACGGCTATCTCTTCTGGTGTTACCACGATGATTGGTGGCGGGACAGGACCTGCCACTGGTACGAATGCGACTACTTGTACACCCGGGCCTTGGAATATTCATCGAATGCTTGAAGCAGCAGAAGAACTTCCGATAAACATTGGCTTTTTAGGAAAAGGCAATGCATCACTTGCAGATCCGTTAAAGGAACAGATAGAGGCTGGTGCTATTGGCTTGAAATTACACGAAGATTGGGGAACGACCGCCTCGACGATAGACACAAGCTTAACGGTTGCCGACGAATTTGATGTTCAGGTTGCGATTCATACAGATACATTAAATGAAGGTGGATTCGTGGAGGATACTCTTGCGGCTATTGGAGATCGCGTCATTCATACCTATCATACAGAAGGGGCAGGAGGGGGACATGCTCCAGATATTATTAAAGCGGCTAGCATGCCCAATATCTTGCCTTCTTCAACCAATCCAACAAGACCATTTACGGTGAATACTCTTGAAGAACACTTGGACATGCTAATGGTTTGTCATCATTTGGATCCTAGTGTACCGGAAGATATTGCGTTTGCTGATTCAAGGATTCGAAAGGAAACAATCGCAGCGGAAGATATCTTACATGATCTCGGTGTGTTTAGTATGATTTCCTCTGATTCACAAGCAATGGGACGAGTCGGTGAGGTGATCACGAGAACGTGGCAAACCGCAGACAAAATGAAAAAGCAAAGAGGGAAGCTTGAGCAGGATAAGGGGTTAGGGGACAACTTTCGTGTGAAAAGATATATAGCTAAATATACGATTAATCCAGCAATTACTCATGGGATATCAGAGTATGTAGGTTCTGTTGAAGTGGGTAAGTTAGCTGATTTAGTCGTATGGGATCCGGCGTTTTTTGGGGTGAAACCGGAGATCGTCGTAAAGGGTGGTTTCATTTCTTATAGTTTAATGGGAGACCCGAATGCGAGTATTCCCACTCCTCAACCAGTGGTGTATCGTCCTATGTTTGGTTCTCTAGGAAGGGCGAAATACTCCACTTGTATGACATTTGTGTCAAAAGCGGCACTTGAGAAGAAGGTTCCTGAGAAGCTTGGTTTACAAAAAATCATAAAGCCTGTATCGGGTATTAGGAGCTTATCTAAGAAAGATATGATTTTAAATGGAGAAACACCAGAAATAGAAGTGGATCCGCAAACGTATGAAGTTAAGGTAGATGGAAAACTGGTGACTTGTGAGCCAGCTGAGGTACTCCCGATGGCGCAACGCTATTTCTTATTTTGAGGTGATTACATGATTATTGAAAAAGTTATTGGCAATCTTGCCACGTTAAAAGAACGATCTCCACATGTCGAGCGAGTGTATTTACAAAGTGACGATCTCGTCAAACGAATTCAAAGAGTGGTCACTGACCATGGTCACGAGATTGGCATTCGTTTACGTGAAACTCGTGAATTGGTGGACGGGGATGTCCTTTATATGGATGAAAAAAATATGATTGTCATCTCTGTAAAGGAGGATGACCTTCTAACCATTATGCCAAGCTCCATTCAACAGATGGGGGAAATTGCTCATCAGTTAGGCAACCGTCATATTCCGGCACAATTTGAAGGAAATGAAATGCTTGTTCAGTATGACTATTTAGTGGAAGAACTGTTGCAGCAACTAGCTATTCCGTACAAAAGAGAACAGCGGAAGGTGAGACAGGCGTTCCGCCATATTGGACATTCTCATGATTAACCCGGTCTTCTCCCTCCTCCAGTTATGCGACTCGAATTTTCCATCAGGAGCATTTTCGCACTCCTTTGGGATCGAAACGTATATTCAGGAAGGAGATATTCATGATAAAAATAGCTTCTATCAGGCATTAATGTTGTATATTCAGAAGCAGCTTGTTTATACCGATGGGTTAGCCTGTTATCTATCCTATGAAGCTATTGAGAATGATGATTGGGACCGTTTGATAGAATTAGATCATTTGTTATATACCTCTAGTCTCGCGGCCGAAACGAGAATAGGAACTCGTAGAATGGGAGAGCGAATGGCGAAGCTTTGCTTGGAGTTGTATCCATCATCTACTTTACTAAATTATGTAAAGTGGATGAAGGAAAAGAGAGTGTACGGTCATCCAGCGCTTGTGTTTGCGATCGTGACAAATGGGTTGAGTGTTGGAAAGGAAACAGCTGTTGGGAGTTATTTATTTTCAACCATTTCCACCATAGTACAAAACGGGGTGAGGGGGATTCCGCTCGGTCAAACGGATGGGCAGAAAATAGTATTGGAGATTCAACAGGTGATAGAGGAGGCTGTGAATACAATAGCTAACCTAACTATAGATGATTTAGGGGCGGTTTCCCCGGGGCTTGAAATCGCTCAGATGCGTCATGAGCGGCTACATGTACGATTATTTATGTCTTAAAAAAGGAGGAATAAGTGATGGAACCAATACGAATTGGAGTGGGTGGCCCTGTTGGAGCAGGGAAAACTATGCTTGTTGAAAAATTAACTCGAGCCATGGAAGCGGAACTAAGTATGGCTGTTGTGACAAACGATATTTATACAAAGGAAGACGCCCAGTTTTTAATTAAAAACGGTGTATTACCAGAGGATCGCATTATTGGGGTAGAAACAGGTGGTTGTCCACATACCGCGATTCGAGAAGATGCATCGATGAACTTTGCGGCGATTGAAGAGTTACAGGAAAAACATCCCGACCTTGAACTGATTTTTGTAGAAAGTGGTGGAGATAATTTAGCGGCTACTTTTAGCCCAGAATTAGTTGATTTTTCGATCTATATCATTGATGTGGCGCAAGGGGAGAAAATCCCTCGAAAAGGCGGACAAGGAATGATTAAGTCGGATCTTTTTATCATAAACAAAACCGACTTGGCTCCGTACGTTGGAGCAAGTCTTGAAATTATGGAACGTGATACGATCTCTGCTCGTGGAGAAAAGCCATATATTTTTACGAACTTGAAGGACGAAATAGGCTTAGATCAAGTGGTTGAGTGGATTAAAAAGGAAGCTTTGTTGATGGGATTAGAATCATGAGTCCAACCGGGTTGTTACACCTTGTGGCAAGAAGGAAGGGTAACAAAACGATCATTGCGAATTGCTATTATGAGGGAGCTTTTAAGGTAACAAGACCTGTCTATCTCGAAGAGGAGTCTCCAACTATTTACCTTATTCATGTGGGTGGGGGATATGTTGATGGAGATTGCTATTCTACCAATCTACTGGTAGAAGAAGGAGCTGAGATTTCTGTAACGACCCAGTCGTATACAAAAGTGTACAAAACTCCGAACTCCCCTGTTACTCAAGAGATGAGCATTACCCTTAAAGCGGATAGTTTGCTAGAGTATATGCCAGATCCACTTATCGCCTATGAAGGTGCACGATACATTCAACATACAGAGGTACATATGGAAGAGGGAGCGTGTCTCTTCTATTGTGATATGACGACACCGGGCTGGTCGGAAGGTGGAGCACCATTTCAATACGATAGCATACGCTCAAAGGTAAAGGTATATAAGGAAGAGAGGCTTATCCTGTTTGATCATTTATGGTTAGAACCAAGGTCTGGAATCAGTCATTTAATGCAAATGGAACAGTATACACATATGGGTACGTTTATCATCCTTCATAAACAAGCTGGAAAAAAATTTGGAGATCAATTATATGAGTATGTGAAAGATCAGGTGAACGGTGGGAAAATAGGGATATCGAACCTGCCTGAAAATGGTGTGATCATTAGGATGTTTGCTAATGACACGAGATCAATTGAAAAGGTCATTACCTATGCACATCAATATGCTAGGAAGCAGCTTCTCAAGAAACCAGATCTGGTCTTAAGAAAATAGAAAGAAGGGTGAGGGATTGGTTGGGTTATTTACAACAATAAGTTTAGGCTTTTTATTAGGAATCAAGCATGCGATAGAACCTGACCATGTGATTGCCGTTTCCACTGTTGCCTCCCAAAGTAAAAAGATTTGGAGATCGTCGTTAATAGGGGTTTTTTGGGGGATTGGGCACACGGCAACTCTCCTTTTAACAGGAGTCTTAATGATCTTATTAAAAGGAAATATTCCCGAAGAGTGGGCAATGTCATTGGAATTTTTAGTTGGAATCATGCTAGTATACTTCGGTGTGACTACTTTTCAATCGATAAAGAATTACAATAAGCATACGGCTCATGAACCGAATCAGATGGGAAAACGAACGTCACTTAAGGCGGTATTCATGGGTTTTATCCATGGGTTGGCAGGCAGTGCGGCTATGGTGTTGTTAACATTGAGTACAGTCAGTACCTTGTGGGAAGGAATAGTGTACATCCTTATTTTTGGATTAGGAACGATTGTCGGGATGCTTGTGTTTACAACCATTATTGGCCTTCCTTTTATTTATAGCGCTCGAAAATTTCGTATAAATAAGTTTTTTACACAAGTGACAGGTGTGGTGAGTGCTATTTTCGGTGTTTACTATATGTATAATTTGGGTATAAATGAGGGTCTCTTTCATTTATGGCTTCAATAACAGCTAGAGGGACTGCATTTGCGAGGCAGTTCCTTCTTTGTGTGTTTTTTAATAGACAAATGCGAAAATATTAAACTAGTATTATATGTATATCTAAATAAATAATTCCTAAAATACCATTCTTTGTTAAAATAAAAGAGTAAGGGTATATTACAGGGGGAAGAAACAATCTAATAGTATTTACGCTGCATGAAGACATAATCGTACTATTAAATTCTTTCGGAATGCAGCAAGTTTATGGAAAAAAGGGGTATAGTAAGTTTTGAAAATATCAGATAAAGAGTTGATGGATGCTTATGCTGCAGCGTTGAAGTTGGCTTTAGAAAATGAGTTTATACAGTTGTTAGAGGAAGAAATAGACAAAAGAAATTTAAGGCATTTAGTAGAAAACTATTTAATTGAGCAGTGATTGGCATTCGCTAGATACAATTAGATAGATAAAAAACCTTTAGGCGCAGGTTTGGCAGGTTAAAATAATGAGAAGTAAGTGCGATTCTATATATTTGTAGGAGCAAACCTTTAAGGGAATCCGCTAATTTTAGTTTATAGGGGATAGGGAATTGACAGAAACTTACTTGGAATTACATGCAATGGATAAAGAACTATTGTTTGAGGCATTTACCCATGCGCCATTAGGAATGGTGTTGTTAGGGATAAATGGGAAGATCGTGAAAACAAACTCGTCCTTTTGTCATTTTACAGGATATTCAAATGAAGAAATCGCTCAATTAGGGCTAAGGTATTTATTGTATGAAGAAGACTATGTAACGATAGATTTAAATTATCGAAAGTTAGCATCTGGAGAGGTAGATGCTTTTCAATTAGAAAAGCGGTTTGTACATAAGAATGGTGAAGTGATTTGGGGCTCAATTAGTGCCCATAAGGTTAGTACGTCGCAAGCGGATTATATTATTGGCCAAGTGGTGGATATCACAGCTAGAAAACAGATGGAACCAGAAATGGAGAAGCTTAAATCCCAGCTAGAATCATTTATTGATCATCATTTAGATCCTATTCTGATTTTTAATGAAGAAGGAATTCTTACAAAAGCTAACACTGCGTTTGAAGTAGATTTTGGTTGGAATCTTCAGGAATTAATTGGCGTTAAAATGCAAGATGTGAGATTTTTGGCAGAGGAAGAAAAAGAGGAAATAAAGGAAAAGGTCCTTCGGGGAGATTGTGTTGAAGGATACGAAACAACCGTTAAAAAGAAAAATGGTATTGCAAAGGATGTAATGATTACAAGCTTTCCGATTAAGGACAATCAGGGAATCAAGAACGGGATAGCTGTTAGTTTTCGTGATATAACAGACCGAAAACAAGCGGAAGAACTAATGATTCAGTCGGAAAAGCTTTCTATTGCCGGACAATTGTCAGCAGCGATTGCGCATGAAATTCGAAATCCAATTACGGCTATTAAAGGCTTTTTAAAGCTATTGCAAAACTCTAATGAAAAACAGCTGTATTACGAAATTGTTGAGTCAGAAATAGCTAGAATTGAACTGATATTAAGTGAACTATTATCACTTGCAAAGCCACAAAAAAACAATTTTAAAGAGACCGATTTACGCTTAACCTTAAAGCAATGTATTTCATTATTAGATGCAGAAGCCAATATGAAAAGTGTGCAGGTGGATTTAAAGCATGGTAGTCATCTACCAATTATTCATTGTGATGAGAACCAAATTAAGCAAGTGTTCATTAATTTTATGAAAAATTCTTTTGATGCAATGCCTAATGGGGGATCTTTACATATTGAGATGGAAAATTGTATGCCTTCTGGTATAACCATTCGTTTCAAAGATACTGGCTGTGGAATACCGAAAGATATCCTATCCAAGATAGGGCAGCCCTTTTATACAACGAAAGAAACGGGAACTGGCTTAGGGTTTATGGTAAGTAAGAATATTATCGAAGGCCATAGTGGCACCGTACATATATCAAGTGAAGTAAACGTAGGAACAACGATTGAAATCGTTTTGCCCTGCTTTAGTAACATATAATAACCTCATCCAAAGTGGATGAGGTTATTATTTTTGTTTGTTCGTTTATCCGATATAAGCAATGATTCCTTCGTTGTCGTCTAAATGTAGCTTAATAGGAGCATATGGATCTCTTCCTAAATATTCATCGAGCCAAAGGCGTAACGCTTCAATTAAATTTGCAGTGATAAGCACTTGTTTTCGATCATCTACAAACACTTCAGCAGAAAAACCATAGTCATCGTCATACATAAGCTCTACTTCCACTGCTTCTGGATTTACTTGCTTTTTCTTAGCTACATAAACACAAACAGCATTAATGATATCTTGCTCAGAGATCATTAACCTCTCCATGGGTTCGTATTCTCTTGCTTCTTTTTCTTTTTAAGAGCGGTAAAAACCATGCGAATGATGTTAATTAAGATGATAATAGCAAACACATTTACCATGAATCCAAGAATGGAACCTAAGATCCCCATGTTTGCAAATAGACTACCAAATAGTAGACCAGCCAGTCCACCGATCATAAGTCCCTTCATAAGACCGCCAGAGAAGAACCCCTTATTTGATGTTGTTGTAGACTTAGTTGTAGTTGTCGAATCCGATTTTTTATTTTGAAAGAATGAATTGTTGTTGTTGGTAGTTGTATTCGTATTATTGTTAAAGCTTCTTTTTCCTGATTTATACGATTTTGCTTCCACTGTCGTTGTGTGATCTTGGAACACAATGTTTCCAACTGGTGAAAAAATGAGTGCTGCCATTAGCAAAGCTGATAGTAACTTTTTCATTTCTTTTGTTTTCCCCCTGTAATGTATTGTTCTACTACTCTATTGTATACGAATAAAAGGAGAAAGGGTTTCATTTTTATAAAAATAAATAGAATGGAAAGAGGTTCCATTCTATTATTGAGGAATTAGGATGCTTTTGTTTCTACTAGTTGGGATTGAACGGGCTTCTTTTCGAAGGTTCCTAGGAGCAATCCAATAGCTGTTCCAACTAAAGCAGGAGTAATCCATTCGAGACCAACTGAGGCAAATGGGAGTGCTTTTGCCACGCTTTGTAATAATCCTAGGTTTACTCCGGCTGTGGCCAGGCCACTATTAACAGCAAAAACACCAGTAAATAACATCGCACTTCCATATACTTTACGAATATTTTTGTAATAACGACTAAAGAAAGTCAACACAGTTAAAACGATGGTTAGCGGGTAAGCAGTCACAAGAAACGGAACAGAAACTTTTAAAATTTGTGCAAGTCCCATATTGGAAAGTGTAAATCCAATGAGTGTAACAATAAGGGCCACTGTTGGATAACTTACTTTTGGTAGAAGCTTGGAGAAGTATTGGCCACATGCAACGGTAAGACCGACGACTGTTGTAAAGCAAGCTAGGGTGAAAATGACTCCTAGAAGTGCCTTGCCGCTTGAACCAAGTAAAAGTGTGGATACTGCTGTTAACAAATCCGTGCCACTTGCATACGAACCAGTAGCAGCCATTTTTCCACCTATAAGTCCTAGGCTTACATAAACTAATGAGAGTAGAACGCCAGCTACAAGTGCTGCTTTCAATGTATACTTGGTTAATTGTTTCTTATCTGTAATTCCTCTTTGCTTAATCGCAGATAAAATAACGATTCCAAACGCAAGAGCGGCAAGCGCATCCATTGTGTTATATCCTTCGATGAAGCCTGTGGAAAAGGCGTTTGCTTGATACTGCTCAGTAGGAGTTTGTAAACTGTCATCCATATTAATTAAACCGATTGTACATAAAGTAACCATAGCAACGAGTAAGACCGGAGTGATCCAGCGCCCCATATATTGTTCCATCTTCGAAGGGTTTAAACTCACTACAAATACAAGTGCAAAAAAGACGGAAGAAAATACTAATAGAACGAAAGATGAGTTGAAGGAGCTTCCTAAGAATGGTTTGACTCCCATTTCATAAGCGACTGTTGCATTCCTCGGGATGGCTAAGAATGGTCCGATGGAAAGGTACACAATCACCATGAAAATTGTGCTGAACCATGGATGAACACGATTGCTGATTTCTTCAGCTCCATCTTTGACTAGTGATACGGCAAGGAGTACTGCGAAGGGCAATCCTACACCTGTTAAAATAAATCCGCCAATAGCTAGCCAGTAAGAGGTTCCCGCTTGTGCTCCTAATACAGGAGGGAAGATTAAATTTCCAGCTCCGAAAAACATTGAGAATAACATTAATCCGATAACTAAAGTGTCAAATTTCTTCATTTTCTTTTCCCCTTTTCTATTTTAGAAAAATAAAAAGACCCGCCCCTAATGAAAGGGACGAGTCTGATAGCTCGCGTTACCACCCTAATTCCGCTGCAAAAAAGCAGTCGGCTCTTAGTCAACGTACCAACATACGTGATCCTTGTAACGGCGGAACCCGTCAAAGCTTACTATCGTTCGGCTTTGCATCTCGGAGATGATTTTCAGATTCAGCTTGAACATCGACTTTCACCATACGTCGACTCTCTTTAGTACAAGGGTTGAATCCTACTCTTCTCGTCATCAATTTGTAATATGTTAAATAATTTAACAAATGAAAAATGTTATGTCAATATATTTTGAACATTTATATTTTTATTAATTGGATGAATATAATTGTTATTCTCCGATGATTTCAATTCGATTACCGAATGGGTCTTCGATATAAATACGATCAACATTTGGAATAAGGGAATCCGCTTTGTACGGTACATGATTATTTTGTAGGTGATCTTTTAATGAGCTAAGGTTTTTAACTGTAAACGCAGGGTGAGCTTTTTTAGCTGGAGAAAAGTGCTCTTCGATACCGATATGAAGCTGTTGGTGACCACCGAGTTGAAACCAAACGCCGCCGCGTTTTTTTAGCACTGAGGGTTTTTCGATTTCTGCTAGACCAAGGATCGTGCTAAAAAAATGCCTTGCTTTATCCTCGCTGCCAGCCGGTGCAGCAAGTTGAATATGATCAATTTTTAAAAATGAAAAGTTCATACAATCGGTCCTTTCAGTGTTTGATAGTTTAAGTGTAGGAAGAAAGAGGTAATAAGTAAAATATGGAAATATTATGGTTGGGGATAAGGGTAGCTTATAGGTTTGAGTGCGTGGCAGGTTTTGTGGTTGCAAATAAATGATCAGGATCGCAAATAAAATCTGAGAACCGCAAATAAATTTCCGGATCGCAAATAAAATCTGAAAATCGCAAATAAAATTTCAAGATAGCAAATAAAATCTGAGAATCGCAAATAAATTACCAGGATCGCAAATAAAATCTCAGAATTGCAAATAAATCTCCAGGATCGCAAATAAAATCCGAGAATCGCAAATAAATCTCCAGGATCGCAAATAAAATAGTCAAGTCCTCAATATTGTGTAAATTCGGTACAAGTGTTTCCAACCAGTTTTTTACTTACTTGGCCTTTAACCAAA
>NZ_JBPCCH010000016.1:0-3444 GCF_050971805.1 Robertmurraya mesotrionivorans
CGGTCCTAAGGTAGCGAAATTCCTTGTCGGGTAAGTTCCGACCCGCACGAAAGGCGTAACGATCTGGGCACTGTCTCAACGAGAGACTCGGTGAAATTATAGTACCTGTGAAGATGCAGGTTACCCGCGACAGGACGGAAAGACCCCGTGGAGCTTTACTGTAGCCTGATATTGAATTTTGGTACAGCTTGTACAGGATAGGTAGGAGCCTGAGAAGCCGGAGCGCTAGCTTCGGTGGAGGCGTCGGTGGGATACTACTCTGGCTGTATTGAAATTCTAACCCTCACCCCTGATCGGGGTGGGAGACAGTGTCAGGTGGGCAGTTTGACTGGGGCGGTCGCCTCCTAAAAAGTAACGGAGGCGCCCAAAGGTTCCCTCAGAATGGTTGGAAATCATTCGTAGAGTGTAAAGGCACAAGGGAGCTTGACTGCGAGACCTACAAGTCGAGCAGGGACGAAAGTCGGGCTTAGTGATCCGGTGGTTCCGCATGGAAGGGCCATCGCTCAACGGATAAAAGCTACCCCGGGGATAACAGGCTTATCTCCCCCAAGAGTCCACATCGACGGGGAGGTTTGGCACCTCGATGTCGGCTCATCGCATCCTGGGGCTGTAGTCGGTCCCAAGGGTTGGGCTGTTCGCCCATTAAAGCGGTACGCGAGCTGGGTTCAGAACGTCGTGAGACAGTTCGGTCCCTATCCGTCGTGGGCGTAGGAAATTTGAGAGGAGCTGTCCTTAGTACGAGAGGACCGGGATGGACGCACCGCTGGTGTACCAGTTGTCTTGCCAAAGGCATCGCTGGGTAGCTATGTGCGGAAGGGATAAGTGCTGAAAGCATCTAAGCATGAAGCCCCCCTCAAGATGAGATTTCCCATAGCGCAAGCTAGTAAGATCCCTGAAAGATGATCAGGTTGATAGGTCAGAGGTGGAAGCGCGGTGACGTGTGGAGCTGACTGATACTAATCGATCGAGGACTTAACCAAATTTAGATGAAACGTATTTCTTCTTCTTCATTCATTATCTAGTTTTGAAGGAATGATTCCTTCAATTGAATACTGGTCTAGTGGCGATAGCGAAAAGGTCACACCCGTTCCCATACCGAACACGGAAGTTAAGCTTTTCAGCGCCGATGGTAGTTGAGGGTTTCCCTCTGTGAGAGTAGGACGTCGCTAGGCTGTATTACAGATTTTATTATTATCGTCGCGGGGTGGAGCAGTCTGGTAGCTCGTCGGGCTCATAACCCGAAGGTCGCAGGTTCAAATCCTGTCCCCGCAATTAAGTTGCTTCAAGGAAACTTGAAAAAACTTTGGTCCCGTGGTGTAGCGGTTAACATGCCTGCCTGTCACGCAGGAGATCGCCGGTTCGATCCCGGTCGGGACCGCCATTTTTATATTTTAGTAGAATCAAACGAACCAAAATGGATTCGTTTTTTTGTTTTTTAGAGGGATTTTTTAATAAAAGATGATATTTGTGGCGAAAATAGAAGGAAAACAGTGTAGAATACAGTTGCGCACACTCTAAGATCCATAAAAGTGAACGTTATTGTGTATTTACTTGCGATTCTCGAGAAATATTTGCGATTTTAAAAATTTACTTGCGATTCTCAAGATATATTTGCGATTCTAAAAATTTACTTGCGATCCCAGGATTATATTTGCGATTCACAATACATACTTGCGATTACAAACCAACGCTCTTTGCACCAACTCAAACTAATTCAATCGCACACCAAAACTACATACAAATCCAACCTTTTTTGCTCATTTTTTTAAAATCATGTACACTTATAAGAGACTAGCCTTAGGATCATGTCCTAAGGCTTTTTTATAAAAGAATTGGGTGATTAATTCAATGAACGAATACATAGTTAGAACAAACAGTACGGAAGAGACTTTACAATTTTCAAAGGAACTTGCACAGAGGCTTCAACCGGGAGATGTGATTACATTAGAGGGTGATCTTGGTGCAGGTAAGACGACTTTTACTAAAGGACTGGCAGTGGGACTTGAGATTACCAAAAACGTAAGTAGTCCGACTTTTACTATTATAAAAGAATATAACGGAAGACTCCCTCTTTACCATATGGATGTGTATCGATTAGAGGATTCCTATGAAGATTTAGGTTTTGATGAGTACTTTGAAGGTCAAGGAGTTACAGTTGTAGAATGGGCTCATTTAATTGAAGAGCAACTACCAAACGAACTACTACAAATAAAAATAACTCATGGAGAAGAGAATTCTCGGATCTTAACGATCACACCAAAAGGAAAACGATATGAAATGCTTTGTAAGGAGCTATTTGCCTAATGAAAGTACTAGCAATAGATACATCAAATTATCCACTGGGTATTGCCTTAATAGATGACCAGCAAGTGATTGGGGAATACATAACGAATATTAAAAAGAATCATTCGGTCCGTGTGATGCCAGCGATTGAAAACCTATGCAGGGAATGTGACATTAAGCCAGCAGACCTAGAGAAAATTGTCGTCGCAGAAGGTCCTGGTTCCTATACGGGTGTTCGTATAGGAGTAACGATTGCGAAAACATTAGCGTGGACCTTACAAATTCCTCTTGTTGGGGTTTCGAGCATAGAAGTCTTAGCTGCATCAGCGGCCCGGTACTTCCCAGGCTATGTGGCTCCACTATTTGACGCTAGAAGAGGACAAGTCTATACCGGCCTGTATCGCTCCCAAAATGGTTCACTAGAAACAGTTATAAAGGACCAATTGGTATTAGCGACAGATTGGGCAGAGCGCTTAAAGGAGCTTTCTGATCCTGTTTTGTTTGTTGGCAATGATCTTTCGATTCACAAGGAAGTTCTAGCAAATTTGATGGGAGATCAAGCAAGATTTGCTCACTACACAGAAAATAATCCACGTCCTGGAGAGCTAGCTCATTTAGGGATTAATCGTGAACCAGTAGATGTACACACCTTTGTACCAAATTATATTCGATTGGCTGAAGCTGAAGCGAAATGGCTAGAAGGGAAGAAAGAAAATGATGCAAAATGAAGAGACTCACTCTTTAACTGATTCCTTTGTGTTTCGATATTTGAAGGAAGAAGATATAGATCAAATCTTAAAAATTGAGGAACTTTCATTTGCAACCCCTTGGACTAGGCAATCATTTGAGAATGAGTTAAATTTAAATCAATTCGCTGTCTACCTTGTTTTAGAAAAGGAAGGTCAAATTGTAGGTTATTGTGGAATGTGGCTGATTGTTGATGAGGCACATATTACCAACATAGCGGTCTTACCTGAATTTCGTGGGCAAAAGCTAGGAGAAGCGATCCTTCGTATGATCATGGAGGTTGCAAAGAAGAAGGGTGCAAAAACGATGACACTTGAGGTACGTGTTTCGAACACAGTGGCACAATCTTTGTACCGTAAGCTCGGCTTTATGAACGGTGGAATACGCAAGAACTATTATACTGATAATTATGAG
>NZ_JBPCCH010000016.1:3667-3876 GCF_050971805.1 Robertmurraya mesotrionivorans
AGCAATGAGAGTGGCTGAATTACAGTTTACAGATATTGATGCGATTGCTGTAACGGAGGGACCAGGGTTAGTAGGTGCTTTATTAATAGGGGTAAACGCAGCTAAGGCACTGAGCTTTGCTCACGGAATTCCTCTTGTAGGAATCCACCATATCGCTGGTCATATTTATGCGAATCGGCTGATAAAGGAAATGGATTTTCCATTATTAT
>NZ_JBPCCH010000016.1:4034-4361 GCF_050971805.1 Robertmurraya mesotrionivorans
CGATTAGCAGCTGTTGGCTCACCTATTATTGATTTACCGAGAGCATGGTTAGAAGAAGGATCATATGATTTTAGCTTTAGTGGATTAAAATCAGCAGTTATCAACACTGTCCACAATGCAGAGCAACGGGGGGAAGTCATTGCACCTGAAGATCTTGCAGCAAGTTTTCAACAAAGTGTTATCGACGTGTTGGTAACGAAGACGGTACGTGCGGCCAAACAGTATTCAGTGAAGCAAGTGTTACTAGCAGGAGGAGTAGCTGCTAATAAAGGACTGCGTAGCGCACTGGAGAGAGAGTTCGCTGCTATTGAAGGTGTAGAATTAATT